>NZ_CAWPSZ010000004.1:0-287392 GCF_963890955.1 Pseudomonas sp. MF6747 | reverse complement strand
GCCCCCAATTACTCTTCCCCGCGAGCCCCTCCCTTGATCGACATGCGCACTTCAACATTTTGCCTGGCCACCGCCCTCGCACTGGGCGGCTGTGGCGCCTTCCCCGACCGCCCCGACCCGGACGACGAGCTGCTGCACGAAGCCATGCAGGGCACCGGTTCGCAACGACCGCCGACTGAGGCGCCTGCACCGCAAAGCCCGCCGCTTGCAACCCGGTCAGCGCCACAGCGCCAGGTGATCCGTGGCAACCAGCAATTCGTGCGCCCGCCCAGCGCAACGCCGAGCGCGAAGGAGCAGGGCGGCGACATCGTGTTCAATTTCGCCGACCAGCCCATCGAGGCAGTGATCAACAGCGTGATGGGCGACCTGCTGCACGAAAACTACAGCATCGCCCAGGGCGTGAAGGGCAACGTCAGCTTCTCCACCTCCAAGCCGGTGGACAAGCAGCAGGCGTTGTCGATTCTGGAAACCCTGCTGTCCTGGACCGACAACGCGATGATCCGCCAGGGCCAGCGCTATGTGATCCTGCCCGCCGACCAGGCCGTGGCCGGCAAGCTGGTGCCGCAAATGCACGTGGCGGCGCCGTCCAGCGGCCTCTCTGCGCGGTTGTTCCCACTGCGGTATATCTCCGCCACCGAGATGCAGAAACTGCTCAAGCCGTTTGCGCGCGAGAACGCGTTTTTGCTGGTGGACCCGGCGCGCAATATCCTCAGCCTGGCCGGCACCCCGGAGGAGCTGGCCAACTATCAGGAGACCATCGACACCTTTGATGTGGACTGGCTCAAGGGCATGTCGGTGGGCGTGTTCGGCCTGCAACGCGCGTCAGTCGCCGAGTTGATGCCCGAGCTGCAAGCCATGTTCGGCCCGGACAGTGGCATGCCGTTGGCGGGCATGCTGCGGTTTTTGCCGATTGAGCGCACCAATTCGGTGGTGGCGATTTCTTCACAGCCGCAGTACCTCAGCGAGGTGGGTGACTGGATCCGCACCATCGATGAGGGCGGCGGTAACGAGCCGCAGATGTATGTCTACGATGTGCGCAATATGAAGGCGTCGGACCTGGCCAAGTACCTGCGCCAGATCTATGGCAATGACGCGATCAAGGACGACGCGCCGGCGAAGGTTGCGCCGGGCTTGCGCACGGCTACGTTGTCGTCGCTCAACAGCAATGCCGGCGGGTTGCAAGATGCGCCGCCGCCCGCTGACGAGCCTGAGCAGGCACCGGACGTTGCTGCGCCTGCGCCGGATAAAAGTCTTGAAGCCGGTACTCGGATTACGGCGCAGAAGAGCAGTAATCAGCTGCTGGTGCGCACGCGTCCGGCGCAGTGGAAGGAGATCGAAGCGGCGATCAAACGCCTTGATAATCCGCCGCTTCAGGTGCAGATCGAGACGCGCATTCTTGAGGTCAAGTTGACCGGGGAGCTGGACCTTGGGGTGCAGTGGTATCTGGGACGCCTGGCGGGGAACTCGGGGAGTAAGACGGTGGCAAATGCCTCGGGTAGCCAGGGGGCGCTAGGGGGCGGCGGCGCAGGCCTGGGAGCGTCGGATTCGTTGTTTTACTCGTTTGTCAGCGCCAATTTGCAGGTGGCGTTGCATGCATTGGAGACCAATGGGCGCACTCAGGTGCTGTCGGCGCCGTCGTTGGTGGTGATGAATAACCAGCCGGCGCAGATTCAGGTGGGGGATAACATTCCTATCAGTCAGACCACGGTGAATACCGGCAACGCCGATTCCACTTTGAGCAGCGTCGAATACGTGCAGACCGGGGTGATTCTGGATGTGGTGCCGCGTATTAATCCGGGCGGGTTGGTGTACATGGATATTCAGCAGCAGGTCAGTGATGCCCAGACTCAGAGTGGTACCAGTGATACGCCGGTGAATCCGCGGATATCGACGCGGTCGGTGTCGACGCAGGTGGCGGTGCAAAGTGGGCAGACGGTGTTGCTGGGCGGGTTGATCAAGCAGGACAACGCGCAGAGTGTCAGTGCTGTGCCGTATTTGGGCAAGATTCCTGGGTTGCGGTGGTTGTTTGGTAACACCAGCAAGTCCAAGGATCGCACGGAGTTGATTGTGTTGATTACGCCTCGGGTGATTACCAGCAGCAGCCAGGCGCGGCAGGTGACGGATGATTATCGCCAGCAGATGCAGTTGCTGCGGCCGGCGAGATGAAGTGAGGGAGGCGGTAGAGAATGTGGGAGCAGGGTCGCCTGCGATGGTGGTAGCTCGTGTACATATCCGTTGCTGTGGTAACGGCTGCTATTGGTTCCGCTCTTACAGCGGGTCACTTTTGGAGGGACCCAAAAGTAACCAAAAGGTCCTCGCCCCACCACTCGGCACCTCGCCTGGGCTCGGTGTGCCCTCACGCAGGCTTTGGAGCGTGGGCCGCCGCGATGGGCCATCCATGGCCCAACACGGCTAAACCGGCGTCCTGCCGGTTTACCCACGCTCCAAAACCTGCGTTCGGCCAGCGTGGTTTAACGGGGCGCCTAAGATCAAAAGCAGATCAAGATCAAAAGCAGAGCACGGCGGCTTGGTAGCCGACCTGAGTGGTAGAAGCAAAAGCACAGCAACCCATCTTTGTCTGATGCACAGAGATCCAAGTGTGGGAGCTGGCTTGCCTGCGATGGCATCAACCGGGTATGGCTGATACACCGGGTTGTCTGCATCGCAGGCAAGCCAGCTCCCACATTTGATCGAGGGCAGCCTCCCGCATCAGGTCGGCTGTCAGCCTGCCGTGCTGTAGATTTTGATCTTGGGCGCTCCGTTAAACCACGCTGGCAACCCGCGCCTGATCTCTATAAGACATTACCAATACGAATAAAATTATTGATAAATAATGAAAGTAGAGAATATTAGCTTATACCCAAATAGCATTATATTTTTGAAATCCATTCCGTTATGTTTGATCGCAACAGCCTACCCCTGACCTCGGATGGTACCCAGCGTGATTCAGATTCTGCGCGCCATAACCGGGTAAAGACCCTGCGGCAGAATCGTTGGAACGGAGTTCAACGTATGTTGCCCATTCAAACCCCTCGCTCGCCCCACACCTAGTTTCCAATCGCCGAAACACCCTCGAAAAATCCGAGCACCGCGCACGACCGCGCGAGCGCCCGACTTCGCGATCTGGAAAGTCTGGAGTGGCCATGAAGCACGTTTTACACCCCACCGCTGCATTGGCGCTGGCCTTACTGACACACACGGCCCAGGCCCAGGACGACAGCACCCTGTCCACCGTGGTGGTCACCGGCAACCGTGGCGCCGAGCAGCGCACCGTCACTAGCAGCCCGGTGCCAATCGATGTCGTCAGCGCCAAGCAACTGCAAAGCACCGGCAAGCCCGGTTTGATGGAAGCCCTGAGCGCGGTGATCCCGTCGCTGACCCTGCCGGAAAAAACCGGTTGGGACGCCAGCGGCATTGCCCGCGCTCCGAACCTGCGCGGCCTGAGTGCCGCCGAAGTGCTGGTGCTGGTCAACGGCAAACGCCGTCACACCAGCGCCACCTTGAACATCAACGGCATCAACACCGGCGCCGCACCGGCCGACCTCGACCTGATCCCGATCAGCGCCATCGACCACGTTGAAGTGCTGCGCGACGGCGCTGCCGCCCAATACGGCTCGGACGCCATCGCCGGGGTGATCAACGTGATCCTCAAGGCCGACACCAGCGGCACCGCTGTGACCAACATCGGCCAGGGCTACGACGGCAAAAAACAGACCGTGCAGCAAAGCCTCAACAAGGGTTTCGAAATCGGCGACGGCGGCATCGTGCAGTTGGCCCTGGATGCACGCAGCCAGAATGACGACAACAAGGCCAGCGCCAACGGTTACACCTACGAGCAAGCCTATGGCCTGGCGGGCACGTCCACTTATGGCGGCTACGGCACGCCCAAGACCAACCTGCTGACCCTGGGCTACAACGCCGAGCTGCCGATTGATGACAGTTTGAGCCTGTATTCCTTCACCACTTACTCGCGACGCAAGGCCGAGCAAGGCCAGAACTTCCGCTTGCCGACCATCACCAACACCATCACCACCGGGCCCAATGGTTACCCGGCCGGCTACACGCCGACCTGGTACATCGACGAGGATGATTTCCAGGCCGCGTTCGGCGCCAAGGGCACGGTCGGCGCGTGGGACTGGGATTTGTCCACCACCTACGGGCGCAACGAAGCGGAGCAGGGCACCACCCACAACCAGAACCCGTCGCTGGGCGAGTACACGCCCAACAGCTTCACCTCCGGCACCTGGATTTCCACCGAGCTGACCACCAACCTCGACTTCAAGCGCGGCTTCGACATTGGCCTGCAAAAGCCGCTGGACCTGTCTTATGGCTTTGAGCATCGGCGCGACACCTATGAGGTGCAGGCCGGTGACTACGCCTCATATGCCAATGGCGGTTACTGCGTGGCGCCGGGCAATTGCGCGTCTTCCGGGGCGCAGGTCACCAACGGCATTTCACCGGCTGAAGAAAGCAGTGCCTCGCGCAACAGCCTCGCCAGCTATGTGGATGTTGGGTTCAACCCGCTGCCGGACTGGTACGTGGGCACCGCGTTTCGCTATGAGCATTACAACGAAGGCGTCGGCGCGACCCGCAGCGGCAAGCTGACCACGCGCTACGATTTCACCCCGCAGTTTGCCGTGCGCGCTACGGTCAGCAATGGTTTTCGCGCGCCGTCCCTGGCCAACAGCCTGTTCAGCGCGCGCTCCACGACCTATGGCGTGGTCGACGGCGTGTATCAATCGATCAACTACGGCGTGTTGCCCGTGGGGTCGGCGGCGGCCAAGGCCTTGGGCGCCGAGGGCTTGAAACCCGAGCGCTCGACCAACTTCAGCCTCGGTTTCACCCTCACGCCCACCGACCGCTTGAACTTCACCGCCGACGCCTACGTGATCAA
Organism: Pseudomonas sp. MF6747; assembly: GCF_963890955.1. Classification (NCBI taxonomy): domain Bacteria; kingdom Pseudomonadati; phylum Pseudomonadota; class Gammaproteobacteria; order Pseudomonadales; family Pseudomonadaceae; genus Pseudomonas; species Pseudomonas sp. MF6747. The sequence continues at coordinate 282,498 of NZ_CAWPSZ010000004.1, read as the reverse complement.
CCTGCGTGACCGCATCACCCTGACCGGCACCTTGCTGGGCCCGGAAGTCACCCAGGTCTTGCAGAACAACGGCATCAACTCCACCTCCGGCGGCCAATACTTCATCAACGGCGCCGACACCCGCACCAAAGGTGTGGACCTGGTCAGCAACTACAACCAGGACATCGGCCCGTACGGCTCGCTGAAGTGGACGGCGGCGTTCAACTGGAACCAGACCAAGATCCTCAACTACAAGGCGTCCACCGACATCCTTGGCACCTCCTATGACCTGATGGACCGCCAGGCCCGCGGCCTGATCACCGATGTGCAGCCCAAGACCAAGCTGATCCTGGGCGGTGACTGGAGCATCGACCGCTTCAACCTCAACCTGGCCCTGACCCGTTACGGCTCGTACAAAGAGGTCAACGTCTCCGCCGACCGCAGCCTCGACCGGGTCTACAGCGCCAAGTGGATCACCGACCTCGACCTTGGCTACAACCTCACCAAAGACCTGAACGTCGCCGTCGGCGCCAAGAACCTGTTCGACCAATACCCCAAAAAACAAGGCGTGCCGAGCAGCACCATGCTCGCCAGCTACGGCACGTATTCGCCCTACGGTTTTACCGGCGGGTACTACTACACCCGGCTGACTTACGCCTTCTAAGGCCGCAACTCGCGAGGAATAGACCATGCCCATTGTCGCCAAAACCTATGACCTGATCGATGAGGTCACCGACTACCCGGTTGGCCAGGCGCGTGTCGCAACGCCGATCAAAGCCTTGCACGTAGTACCGGCCCGACACCCGTGGCGTTGGGCCGGGTCGATTTTCGCCGCGCTGGTGCTGCTCGCCATCGTGCATTCGCTGGCCACCAACCCGCGTTGGGAGTGGGGCGTATTCGGCCAGTGGTTCTTCTCGCCGTCGGTGCTGCGTGGCCTGGGCCAGACGCTGTTGCTGACATTGCTCAGCACCGTGTTCAGCATCATCCTCGGCACTGCCTTGGCCCTGGCGCGGCTGTCGGGCTCGCCGCTGCTGGCGGCGTTGGCCTGGGGCTATATCTGGTTCTTCCGCTCGATGCCGGCGCTGCTGGTGCTGATCATCCTCTACAACTTTGCCTACCTGTATGACCACATCGTGCTCGGCGTGCCGTTCACCGGCGTGGTGTTCGCCGAATGGTCGACGGTGGATGTGCTCAGTCAATTCACCGTGGCGGTGTTGGGCCTGAGCCTGATGCAAGCGGCCTACGCGGCAGAGATCATTCGCGGCGGCCTGATCGGTGTGGATGCCGGCCAGCATGAAGCGGCGGCGGCCTTGGGCTTGCCGGCCTCGCGCCGTATCTTGCGCATCATTCTGCCCCAGGCCTTGCGCTCGATTCTGCCCTCGGGTTTCAACGAAGTCATCGGCCTCGTCAAGGGCACCTCCATCGTCTACGTGCTGGCCTTGCCGGAGCTGTTCTACACCGTGCAGGTCATCTACAACCGCACCCAGGCGGTGATCCCGCTGCTGATTGTGGCCACCGTGTGGTACCTGATCATCACCACCGTGCTGACCAGCGCCCAGTACTACGTCGAGCGCCACTTCGCGCGTGGCACCGCACGCGTGTTGCCGCCGACGCCGCTGCAACGCATCCGCCGCTGGCTCAAGGAGAAAACCCATGAGTGACGCACGCGCCGGGCGCATCCAGATCCAGGGCGTGGGCAAGCGCTTTGGCAACCAGCAGGTGCTCAAAGACATTGACCTGACCATTGACCCGGGCAAGGTCACGGTGATTCTCGGGCCGTCCGGCTCGGGCAAATCCACCTTGCTGCGCACCATCAACCACCTGGAGAAGATCGACAGCGGGCACATCACCATCGACGGTGAATACGTCGGTTACCGCCGCAAGGGTGACCTGCTCTACGAATTGAAAGAACGCGAGATTCTCAAACGCCGCATCGACGTGGGCTTCGTGTTCCAGAACTTCAACCTGTTCCCGCACCTCACCGCCTGGGAAAACATCGCCGAAGCGCCGCTGGCGCACAAGCGCTGGAGCAGGGCCGAGGCGCAGGCCAAGGCGTCCGAACTGCTGGCCAAGGTCGGCCTGGCAGACAAGGTCGATGCCTACCCACGCCAGCTCTCCGGCGGCCAGCAACAGCGCGTGGCCATCGCCCGTGCCCTGGCGCTGGACCCCAAGGTGCTGCTGTTTGACGAACCCACTTCAGCCCTCGACCCGGAACTGGTGGGCGAGGTGCTCGATGTGATCAAGGGCCTGACCCAACTGGGCGTGACCCTGGTGATCGTCACCCACGAGATCGGTTTCGCCCGCGAGGTGGCCGACCACGTGGTGTTTCTGTGCGACGGCCAATTGATCGAAGAGGGCCCGCCCGAACAGATTTTCCGCCAACCCCGACATCCCCGCACCGTGGCCTTTCTCGGCAAGGTGCTTTAGTTCAAGGAGTGACTGCCATGTTCATCCATACCGCTCGCGTGGCCTTGCTGGCGCTAGCCGTCAGCACCGCGCAAACCGCTTTCGCCGTGCAACAGGTCGACCTCAGCCCCGACCGCGTGCGCATTCATGTGCCGCGCAACGAAGCGGCCATCGCGCAGATTCCGCCGGGCTTCAAGTTTGCCCAGCCGGGCAAGTTCACCGTGGCCGTGTCCGGCGTGGCCGGGCCACCGCTGGCCCTGCTGGCCAATGACGACAAGACCACCATCGGCAGCGAGGCCGACACCGCACAGCTGGTCGCCGACAGTCTTGGCCTGCAACTCAATGTGGTGCAGACCAGCTGGGAAGATTGGCCGCTGGGTGTCAGCTCGGGCAAATACGACGCGGTGATCAGCAACGTCACCGTGACCGAAGCACGCAAGAAGCGTTTTGACTTCGCCACGTATCGCCAGGATGTGCTGGGGTTTTACGTCAAGAGCACCAGCAAGATCACCGAGATCAAACAAGCCTCCGACATTGCCGGGCTGAAGATCATCGTCGGCTCCGGCACCAACCAGGAAAAGGTCCTGCTGGCGTGGAATGAGGCGAATGAAAAGGCTGGTATCAAGCCTGCGCTGCTGCAGTACTTCGACGACCAGGCCGCCGCGCAGCTGGCGGTGCAATCGGGGCGCAGCGATGCGCTGTTCGGGCCCAACTCGGTGTACGCCTATTCGGCGGCCATCACCGGCGGCATCAAGCGTGTCGGCACGGTCAATGGTGGCTGGCCGCTGAAAGCGGATATCGCCGTGACCACGCGCAAGGACAACGGCCTGGTCCAGCCGATTCACACGGCACTTGAAGGTGCGATTGCCGGTGGCCAATACGAACAGGTGTTGCAACGTTGGGGCCTGGACATCGAGCGCGTCGACACGTCGCTGATCAACCCACCGGGCCTGCCGGACTAGGAGCATCGATCATGGGACTGACACGACGTGAAGCGCTGTCGAGCATCGCCGCAGTCGGCGGCGAGCCGGCCGTCAAGGATGCACTCGCAGCATTGGGCCTGGGGCCGTCGTCGCACCGGCGCCCACAGCCGCTGAAACTCAAGCCCGGCCTGGGGCAGGGCACCCGCGTGCTGGTGCTGGGCGCTGGCATTGCCGGGCTGGTCACTGCGTTGGAACTGACCCGCGCCGGGTTCAGTGTGCAAGTGCTGGAGGCGCGCGATCGCGTCGGCGGGCGCACCTGGACCCTGCGCCATGGCGACCGCGTGGACTACAAGGACGGCCGCACGCAAACCGTGGCATTCGATCAGGGCCTGTATTTCAACGCCGGCCCGGCCAGGATTCCCAGCCAGCACCGCACGATTCTGGATTACTGCAGCGAGCTGGGCGTACCGCTCGAAGTGCTGGTCAACAGCAGCCATGGCGCCCAGGTGCGCCCGGACCTGCAACAGCCGGCATTCACCGTTGGCCAGGCGATCAACGATACGCGCGGGCACTTGTCCGGCTTGCTGGCCAAGGCCGTGCAGCGCGATGCGCTTGATGATGTGTTGAGCAGCGAAGAGCGCACGCGCTTGCTGGCGTTTTTGCAGGTGTACGGCGACCTGTCGCAAGCGCTGGCCTATGAAGGCAGCCTGCGCGCCGGTCACCTGGAATCGCCTGCGCACCCCGGCGCATTGCCCGCCACGCGAAGCCCGCTGGCACTGGATCGGCTGCTGCATCCCGAGCTGTGGGGCGCGTTATTGCACACGGAGTTCCCTGAGTTTTCGGCGACCATGTTCCAACCGGTGGGCGGCATGGACCGCATCACCGATGCCTTTTACCAGCGCGTCAGCGAACACGTGCAATTGGGCGCGCAGGTCAGGCAGATCCGCCAGCTGGAACACGGCGTGGCAGTGACTTATCACGACCAGCACAGTGGCCGCGAACAGGTGGTGCGCGCCGACTATCTGGTCTCGACGTTGCCGCTGCCGCTGCTGGCCAAACTCGATACTGATTTCAGCGACCCGATCAAGGCCGCGTTGCTCAGCACCCGCAGCGATCAGGCCACCAAAGTGGCGTGGCAATCGCCGCGCTTCTGGGAAACCGACTACCGCACCTACGGCGGCCTGTCCTGGATCGAACACCCGGCGCGCCTGCTCTGGTACCCGAGCAACGACCTCAACACCCGCGAAGGGTTGCTGGTGGCCGGTTACGTGACCGGGGAGGGCGCCGACGTGTTTGGTGCGCAGCCGTTCGATCAGCAGTACGCCACCTCCAGGGAGGCCGTGGAGCTGTTGCATCCGGGTTACTCAAAATACCTGCGCAACCCGCTGGCCGTGTCCTGGGAACAGATCCCCTACAGCGAAGGCCCGTGGCTGCAACGCGAACACTTCCCCGCCGACGCCAGCGCCTTGCTCGAACAGGCCCATGGTCGCGTGTATTTCGCCGGGGACGGTCTGGTGCAAAGCGGCGTGGGCATCTGGCAGGAATCGGCGGCCAACTCGGCGCGCCATGTGGTTGCGCAACTGGCGGACCGCGTGACGCAACAAACACAGCGTGCGGCATTGGCCGCGTCTTAAGGAGCATCCTCATGAGCGACAGCATCCAACGTACCAGCGTCGGTGATTTTCCGATCTCGCAAACCGTGACTGTGCCGGCGTCTGCCAGCCTGATTTTCGTCAGCGGCACCTTGCCGGATCTTGCCGACGCCCAGGCCCCTGCGGGCACGCCAGCCGCGTACGGCAGCACCGAAGTGCAGACGGTGTCGGTGTTCAACAAACTGCGCAAGATCCTTCAGCAACAAGACCTGGACCTGGGCGATATCGTGCAGTTGCGGGTTTTTCTGGTCGGTGCTGAAGAAACCGGTGGCAAGCTCGACTTTGCCGGGTTGCAGCGTGGTTATACGCAGTTCTTTGGCACGACCGAACAGCCGAACAAGCCGGCGCGCACCGCGTTGCAAGTGGTGGCGTTGCCGCTGCCGGGGGCACTGGTGGAAGTTGAAGCCATTGCCGCCCGTACGACCTGATTTTTGGGGTCTGCGGGGGTGTCGTGGCGAGCGGGGTTGCGCGCGTGCGTGGCGGCCCACTACAGGCACCGAGTTCATCCAGAAAGAACTGGGGCGTGAGGTGTTGGGGCCGCTTCGCAGCCCAACGCGGGGCAAGCCCGCTCGCCACAACAAGCCTGCTCGCCACAACAAGCGCGCTCGCCACAGTGATTCATATTTATCCACGGAGGAGCATCAAAATGTCCACATCCCCCCGGCAACTCAAGTTCGGCGCCATTCTCACGGGCGTCGGCACGGCGCAAAACGAATGGCTGCACCCGCAAATCCCCGGCGATGCCAGTGTCGACATCGACTGGTATCGCGCCCAGGCGCAGCAGGCCGAAGCGGCGAAGTTCGATCTGGTGTTCATCGTCGACAGCCCCTACATCACCGCGGATTCGGCGCCGCACTTTCTCAACCGCCTGGAGCCGCTGACCCTGCTTTCGGCGGTGGCCGGCGCCACCTCGAAAATCGGCTTGGTCGCCACACTGACCACGTCCTACACCGAACCTTTCAACGTGGCGCGGCAGTTCGCCTCCCTGGACTTGATCAGTGGCGGCCGCGCCGGCTGGAACGTGGTGACCACCGGCCTGGAAGGCGCTGCCGGTAACTTTGGCCGCGAGCAGCATATCGACCACACCGAGCGCTATCGCCGTGCGGCTGAGCACTTGGAAGTGGTGCAAGGGCTGTGGGATTCCTACGAGGACGACGCCTTCGTGCGCGACAAAACCAGCAAGGTGTTCCTCGACCCCCAACGTCAGCATCGCCTGGACCACCACGGTGAGTTTTTCTCAGTCACCGGGCCGCTGAATATTGCTCGTTCGGCCCAAGGCCAACCGGTGATCTTCCAGGCCGGGATCTCCGAGTCCGGGCGCAGCCTGGCGGCGAACTACGCCGATGGGGTTTTCGCCGGCGTGGGCAATTTTGAAGACGCCCAGGCCTACTACCGCGACATCAAACAACGCACTGCCGCCGCCGGGCGCAACCCCGACTACGTGACCATCCTGCCCGGTATCTCGCCGATCATTGCCGACACCGACGAACAGGCCCAGGCCATCGACCGTGAGCGCAACGGCGAGCTGGACTTGTACAAGGCGCTGGTGCAACTGGGTCGGCCGTTCAACTACCACGACTTCACGCAGTACGCACTGGATGAGCCGTTCCCTGACCTGGGTGACCTGGGCAGCAATGGCTATCGCGGGCATGCCGAGAACATCAAGCAAGTCGCCCGCGATCAAGGGCTGACCTTGCGCCAGGCGGCGCTGCGCTTCGCCAAGCCGTTCTCCAGTTTTGTCGGTTCACCCAAAACCGTGGCGGACGAGATCGAACGCTGGTTTGTCGAAGAGGCGGTGGACGGTTTTAATATCCACGTGGGCGCGCCGGACGACTTTGCGCGCTTCACCGATCAAGTGTTGCCGTTGTTGCGTGATCGCGGGTTGTTTCGCACTGAGTACAGCCACAGCACCTTGCGCGGGCACTTGGGCTTGCCGGTGCCGGTAAATCGGCACACCGCGGCGCGCGCCGGGCCTGCGCCTGAGGTGTTGCAGGCAGTCGGATAGGGGATTACCACCATTTCCAGCGACCCTGTTGTTTCAGGGTCGCGATGATGGCTTCGCGTTTATGGCGGAGTTCTACCATCTTGTGACGGAGTTCGCGGCAGCGGTGGCTGTTGAGGATCAGTAGGCCGATCAAGGGGCAGAGGAGGGCTGTGGAGTAGAGGTAAATATTGGGGGCGTAGATGATTGAGGCCAGTGAGACCATAAAACAGATGCTGTATACGCCGACATGAATCCAGATCCAATGAATGTGACCGTACAACACTCGAGCTTTGGCGATACCAAACACTACAGTGATTGCCAGCCAGGAAAAAAACCAATTTCGCAACGTTGTATCGTCCGGTGCACCGGAAAGATAGGTGACCAATACCAGCAAACCGGTCAGTGCAATTGAGAATCCGCCGGCAAGCATCCATCCAGCAATGACGGGTGTGTAGCGTTTGCGCAGTAAACGAGGGTCTTCTAAGTAGAAAACTGAACAATAGAAGTTTTCTGCGCTCATGTTTTTCCAGTCAAGAGCGGGTTGATTGCTGTAACCCATTTTTTCCAGGGCTTTTTGAGCTCGCTGCTTTTTCACGGTCTGACTTCCTCGTAGATACCAATAGCGAGGGTCTTGACGTTCCCTGACATTGCGCTGCTGGTTATCCCCAGTATTCCCGCGCATGCATCCCTTATGTGAGTGGCTGTGGCACGTTGCATGTGTGTCGCACTGATGCGCTTAGAAGCGGTGCCAGCAGCTTGTTTCAACTTGAGTAGTTTCGTCGTCAATCGCGGGTCGTTGATTCTGAGCAATTCATCGTTGAGTTTTACCCGCTCTTGTCGCGTAAGCCCTTTGAGTATTTGTCTGAGGGGTTTACCCGTTACCCTGATACTCACATTAATGGCTTTGACTGTCGTCAGGGCTGATATTCCAATTCCAAGTAAAGCGACGCCATCCAGCACAGAGGTAGCGGCCTCATACCAAACCTCGTTGTCGAGACGATCAAGAATTTGCGGAGCAATCAACTCAGCGCCGGTTCTACCAACGCCGATAAAACATTGGGCAAGACTGGCTGCCAAGGCAGCCTGGCCAATAAACGTAATAGCCGTACTCGCTCCCGCTGAAAACGGTATTAACGCAATTCCACTCGAAACTACCATCCAGCTCAACAACGCACCCGTACAAGTGACTGCCGTATTCAGCGCCTGCGCCACCAACCTCGACTCCCGAGGTTCATGCTCCAACATCCGCTTGAACTCCGCAGGCCCGACATAGCGAGGCGCCTCGCGCAACACCAGCTTCTTCGGCACCACGCTGCATACCGCCTGAAACTCACGCAGTATCACCACGTTGAACGCCTCATCGATGTACACCACGCCCGCGCCAATCAGTCCCGGGTCGGTATCAATGGCAAAAAACAGCCGACGCAAATCAATACTGCTTTCAATCCGCTGACGCGTGGTGCGGTGAGCCGAGGGGAAACCGTCTTTCAACAGGGACGCAGTCATCCTGAACGCCTGGTTTTTGTGGGAGTCGAGAGCGTAAAGACCAGCAGGCACCTATGAATGTCGGAAGGTTCGCCAATTCAAGTGGGGTGCGTCTCTATCCCGCTTTGGCGTCTTGCGTGCAGCGTGGTGGCTAAGAAAAAGTGCGCCCACGTCACTACCAACGCACACCAAGGCAGGGAGCAAACATGGCCGTCGATATGTTTTTGAAGCTGGGCGACATCAAGGGTGAGTCAAGGGATCAAGCCCATCGCGACGAGATCGATATCACCCACTGGGCGTGGGGAATGTCGCAGTCAGGTTCGATGCACAGCGGTACGGGCGGCGGTGCGGGCAAGGTCACTATTGCCAACTTGAACCTGACAAAGCCGCTGGATAAATCCAGCCCTAACCTGATGATGGCCTGCGCCAGCGGCAAGCATTATCCGGAGGCGGAACTGGTGGTGCGCAAGGCGGGAGGCGCGAGCCCGGTGGCGTATCTGGTGATCACCCTGAAGGAGGTCATGGTGGTGTCCTACAGCACGAGTGCTGAAAACGGCGCCGATGTACTGCACGACAGTTTCGCCTTGAATTTCGCCACCGTCGACGTCAGTTACCAACCGCAGAAAGCCGATGGCGGCAAGGACGGTGGGCCGGTGAAGTTTGGCTGGAACATCCGGCAGAACGTGAAAGCCTGAGCCCCAGCCAGCCCTTTATTCCTGCAACTGCAACGCCTGCTGCTTAAGTTGGCGTTTACGTTCAAACGGCAACTTCTCATCATCGCCATACGGCGCGCTGTACCAGTTGCCATAGCTCGGGTTCGGCAGCAAAAACCAGCGCTGCCCCAGCCAATTCACATACGGTGCGACGGCCTTGCGCTGGTCCGCGAGGGTGTTGTGCTCGGCCTGCACGAAGTCCCCCAGCGAATCGCCCGCCATCAATAAAACGCGGGCGTGGTTGGCGACCCATTGGCGGCGGCAATTTTTGCCATAACCGGCGCTTTCGCAATGGCCGGTCGGCGTGCTGGCGGCCAGCACTTGCTCGTCGCTGTCCACCGGGAAGCCGCGCAGGCGCAGGTTGGCGACCGTGGCCGCGACCTGGCTGTGTTCGCGGTTGGTGAGGTAGTAAACCTTGACGCCTTTTTGCTCGGCCGCTTGCAGGAACGCCACTGCGCCCGGCAATGCCTGGGCCTTGGCCTGGTCGACCCAGGTGTTCCAGCGGTCGTAGGAGTAGACCTGATTATTGATGATGTCGCGGGCGTTGAGTGGCACGTTGTCGAGCAGGGTTTCGTCGATATCGACGACCACGGCCGGGGGCAGGCCAGTCAGGTTGCGCGGCGTGAACGGCAGGGCGTCCCAGGTAGGGTCGGCAAGGGCCACGTCGAGCTGGCGGGTGGCGTTGGCGAACAGCTGGCGGTAGATCAACTCGTGCTCGATGGAGGTCTGGGTCCAGAGCACGGCGTCGAGTTGGTCGTTGGCCGGTGGGGTTTGCTGGCAGCCCGCGAGGGCGGTGGTCAGCAGGCAAACGCCGGCGAAAATCAGGTTACGCATGGGCAAGTCTCGAAGAGGAGGGCGCATCGGCAGCACCTTAGCCTAAACACTGACCTTAAGCTGTACCTCAACCCAAATGTGGGAGCGCGCTTGCCCGCGAAGGCGGAGTGTCAGTTGATGTATCTGGTGACTGACACACTGCGTTCGCGCGCAAGCCCGCTCCCACATTTGGATCTTCGTGAATCAGACAGCAAGGATGTGGATTGCCCCTTCAAGGCCTACACACCAACGCCTGGCGCTCATAGTTCAGCGTCTTGTTCTGCGGCGCCAACGCATAGCTTGCGCTGCATTGCTGATCGCCCCACTTGATGACCAGCGTGTCTTGATCCTCTTCCACCAACGCCAGCGCATTGCCATTCGGGTCTGCAATCGCCAGTTGCTTGCCGGCCGAGTCTTCCAGCGAAGCGCCGAACGACAGAGGCTTGTGCTGCGCATCAAACAACTCGAACAACACCCGGCGCCCGGTGGTGCCGCTGTAGTGCGCCACCACGGAACCGGCGAGGTTGAAGTTCTGGAAGTTGTGGCCCTGGGCCTTGATGTCCAGTGGCGAGGCAGTCGACAGGTTCAACTGTGGTTCAGCACCGAGGTGCCTCATTATAAGATTTCCAGATATCGCCCCAAATCGGATGCTTTCACAGGTTGCCTGGCCATCCCTAATAAGGGGATGCAATGTTTCTTGGCCCAACTAAATACGCGCGGCTGATCGTCAAAACCAAAATCACCCAGTAACAGAAAATGCTTTATCAAGCAGGACCGATTCAAGTGTCGGATGCAGTGTTTATCAGTATTGGATACTCGAAAATTGTCCATTATGAAGCAGTCGATTTTTCTGGATTTAGCAACGTTGCTCGTCGCTTCTTTCATGTTGGAACAGAGGATGATGTGGAAATACCCTGCTTCATTTAACAAGGCACTGTAATTAAGCAGAACACCGGCGTGGCGGCACAGCACCATGATGGTTTTCTGCTTTACGTACTTGCCGCTCATTTTTTAACGATCCGTACACAGAGGTCCGCGCATTATCGGCTGTGCGCTGGCAGCGGCCCATCAGACAGTTCTTAAATTTCCAGGCGTCATTGAAACTTCCCTGCGTTCACACAGTAAGTCACCAGTGCCTGGTCGGTACTGACCACCAGTTTGCGCATCGCTGAGACCTTTTGTGAACTCACTGTCTTACTGCTGCGATTAACCATGCGTGCAATATCCGTAACACTGTGGCCAGCCACGAAGAGCCGCAGTACTTCCATTTCACGCAGGGATAAACTTGCAAAGCGTTCGTCGACTTGTTGCTGATTGTGGGTAACCGAGAGTGCTTCCTGCACAGGGCTCTGGTAATTACGGCGCGAGGCAAGGGCGTTCAGTGCGTGTTCAATTTCTTCGTGCAAATGGTTTTTTTGAATAACCCCCATCACCCCCAGTTCATGCAGACGGGACACGATCAAGTTGTTGGACATCATCGTCAGCACCAGGATCTGCGCGTCGACAAACCTTCGGGTGAGGTACTCGATCAATTTGAGGCCGTCACCAAACGTCGAATCGCCGGGCATGTGAAAGTCGGTAATGACCACGTCCGGTTTTTCACTCTGTAGCCTGTCGATCAATTGACTGGAACTGGTCGCTTCGCCCACCACTTCAAAACGGCGGTCGCGCTGGATGACCTCACGCACGCCAAGCAGCACGATAGGGTGGTCGTCAGCAATCACTACCTTTATTTTTTTCATATGTACCTGTTTGATGGTTGGCCTTGAGAGCTTGGGTTGAGCGCTATGGCGTCCATTACTTCTTCGAGGCGCTGCAGCAGGTCACGCACCTGAGCCACCAGGCTCGGGCTCAGTGAGCCTTTGTAGAGAGCCCCTTCCAGAGCGTTGCATGCAGCGCTCAAGCGCGAAGCACGAAGCGATGCGAGGGATCCATTCATGCGGTGTAAATAGCGCACTACTTGTTCTTTGTCATTGGCATCAAGGCCTTGCCTTGTCAGGCGAATATCGTCCAGCATGGTGGTGATGAACAACCGGTGCATGGTAGCGGACAGCGTGATCCAACCGTCCATATCGCCCTGCTGCAGGTGAGCGCCAGAGTGCCGTTTTTCCACGCGATCGCTGCAATAACGCAGCAAAGTTTTGCGCAGCGCGTCCAGGCTCAAGGGTTTAACCACCCATGCGTCCATTCCCGCCGCCAGGCATTGCTCACCCTCCTCAAGCAGGGCGTTTGCAGTGACGCCAATGATCGGTATGTGCCTGTCACGCTCGCGCAAAGCGCGGGCCAGGTCATAGCCGTCAAGCCTAGGCATATTGATGTCGGTGATGACCAGATCAAAGGTGCCGGGCGACCAGCGTTGTAGCGCTTCCTCACCGTCTTCAGCTGCGACCACCGATGCACCTAGCGCTTCGAGCTGCTCCTGCAAAATGGCGCGATTGATCGGGTTGTCCTCTGCCACTAACACCCTCAACCTCAACCTCTGGCCAACAACGCGTTCGTTTGATTCAAGCGGTTTGACGCTGCCCGGGTGCGCCTGCGACAGGGCCCGCACGATGCCGCGAATATCGTAGGCGTTAACCGTCCAAGCGTGCTCTGTCGCGTCGCTCTGAGGTGCGCCGAGTTCGGTCGCGTAAATACGCCGGCCATTCCAAACGATCTGCTGGCCCGCCCCGGTCACCCTGTCCAGCAGCAACTCATGTTCACCGCCCTGGTAGCCCGGTGGCAGTGCTACCGCACGCGCTCCCCAGCGGTTGAGCCAGTCAATCAGCGATTGCTCAAGCTCCTTAAACGGTGCTCGCACGTATACCGCCAACCCTTGCAGCTCAATGTCCGAGCGGTCAGGTAAGGAGCCAGGAACGATAGGCAGACGCAGATGAAGAGAGAAACTGCTGCCAAGCCCCGGCTCACTGACCACGCGCAGTTGAGCGTCCATCAGTTCGCTCAATCGTGAGCAGATCGACAAGCCAAGGCCCGCGCCGCCGGCCTGTTGGCTGCCGGCCAGTTGCGAAAACGGCTTGAATAATTGCCCCATTTGCTTTTCGCTGATGCCGGCTCCCGTGTCGGAAACCTGCCATTGCAGCGTTGCGTGAGTCAGTTCCAGTTCCGTCACATTGAGGCGCACGATGACTCGCCCGGAATCGGTGAACTTGATGGCATTACTGAGCAAATTATTCAGGATTTGCCGAATGCGGCTAGGGTCGCCGCTCATCAACGCCGGTAAGTTTGCATCCGCACAGGCGAAGATCTGTAATCCCTTGTTGAGGCCCGCAGCAGCATAGCTGTTGACCGCATCTTCGAAGACATCCAGGGGGCAAAAGGTCACGTTCTCGAGCGCCATCTGCCCCGATTCAATTTTCGACACATCCAGCACATCGCTGATCAACTGAAACAACACCGCCGACGAACGTTCGATGGTCTGTAGATAGTCCTGTTGGCGGGCATCAAGGTGGGTCAGCCCCAGCAGCTCCAAGTTGCCCAATACGCCATACAGGGGCGTGCGAATTTCATGGCTCATGGTTGCCAGGAACAGCGTCTTGGCAGCACTGGCCTCGTCTGCGGAGCGTTTGGCCTGCTCCATCAGCAGGGCGTCATCAACGTGGCGGGTGATGTCATTGAACCCGCAAAGCACCACATCCTCATCCTGATAGCGACTGAACCTGAACGAAACCAGCAAATGCCGTCCGGCTACTTCAATCTGCATTTCGCGAGGGTCTTCGTCTCGATAGTCGCGGTTGAGCAAGCCGATCAGCTCAGCGGTGCCTTGCCATTCCTGCGCGCGCTGATTTTCCAGCAATACCTTATTGTTGTTCCGTTGCACCACGCAAAGGCCAATCGGGGCACTTTGCAACATGGCTCGGTTGAACTCTTCGCTTTCGGTCAGCAATCGTGTCGCTCTTAACGCAGGCTCCACGATGCCAGCGCGATACCAACGGTTGATCCGCCAGCCCAGAATCACCGCAAGTAGAAACGCGCCAGCCGTGCCCAGCAATGACCACTTGGCGAAGCGAAAGAAGTTTTCATAGCTGATGGTGTACAAGCCAACCCACTGGTCTTTGCCGGTCGAAACGACCTTGAAGCGTAAGCCGTCGGCGGCCAGGCTCATGCCAACCGGCAGTGACGCTGAACCCTGAGCATCACCCAGCAGCACATCCCCTGCCGGAGAGATCAGCGTGACGCGATGGTCGATGGGCCGTGTCAGCAGCCTGTCCAGATCGTTGATTTGCCCAGCGTCCAGTAACGCTGCAATCGTCAGCAAACCATCACTGCGGCGTTCAGGCATGATCGATGGATTCACGTCTACGCCAATGAATGCCACAATCGTCTCGGTACCCTGCAACAGTCCCTGTGGCGCACGCATCCAGCTCACGCGCCGGTTATTGAGCTGCTCGTGGCGGGCAAGCAGCCCTTGGTATAAGCGAGATGTCACGTCGAAGAAGTTGCTCTTGAGCAATAACGATTGCTTGCGCATGCCATCGACGCCTGGAATTGCGATGTTGAATTGGTCAGTCGGCGAAAACAGGAATATTTGTGGCGCCGAGTAGAAGGAGCTGGCCCAGAACGCGCTGTAATAATCGGTCAGTTGCACGGCCAGCGAATAGCTGCCCTGCAACTGCTCCGGGCTATAGTGCTTACGCTCGCTGAGGGTGAAAGCCTGGGACAGGGCCAACCCGTGACTCTGGAATACACGCTCCTGGCCTTTCTGCAAAATTTCGACGCGCGAAACCGGGCGTATGTCGGTCAGGGTGTTCTGGTTGCTGCGGTCATAAGCGCTGGCGGCACTGCGTAAAAACGTGTCGTATTCATGAATACTTTCGATCAAGCCCGAAAAATGGAATTCGACCTTGATCCGTTCTTCATCCAGCACCCGTTCAACTGCCCAGTAACACATACTGACCAGCAGCACCGTGAGGCCGGCGAGCACCAGTAATAGCTTGTTGATTCGTTGAGAACTCAAGGCGAAGACGCCGAACTTGAGGCTTGCATTTTTCATCGCTGACGCCCCGGGTCTTGGAATAAGACAGAGGGGATTTTCTCCGCCACTGTTGCCATTCCATGGCGCGTTACAGGTAGACAATCTGACTTCACTTTAGTGCTGGCTTCAGGCCATCTTCGCGCAGCAGTTCAAAAAAACGCTCGGGCGGTACGGCGCAGCAGATCAGGAAGCCTTGCGCCTGATCACACTGGATCTTGCGCAGGAACTCTAGTTCATCCTGGGTTTCCACACCTTCGGCCGTCACCGTCAAGCCCAGCTTGCGGCTCAGTTCGACAATGCTCTGCAACGCGGTGGCGAGGTTTTCGTTGTCGACGCACCCGTGTACCAATGAACGATCAATTTTCAGTTCGCTGAAGGGGGTGGACACGAGGTTGAAATAGGAACTGAAACCTTTGCCGAAGTCGTCCTGCGCCAGTCCGAAACCTTTCATGCGCAAGCGACAGGCGCCGGCGTAGTAGTGGCTGAGCGACTCGGTGGTGGAGGTCTCCATCAGCTCGAAACCAATCGAGGCAGGCTCCGCGCCCAGGGCCAAGACGCGATCATGCAAACGATCGGCAAGGTCATGGCTGTCGAGCAGATGGGTCGGCAAGTTGATCGACACGGGCACTTCGCAGCCACGTCGGCGCCACAATGACTGCGCCTCGATAGTCTGTTCCAGCATCAGCCAGAGCAGTCTTTCTTCCAGCCCGAAACGTTGAAGTGTTGGAAGAAAATCTCTTGGCAGCAACATTCCCTGCTGTGGGTGTCGCCAACGCACCAACGCTTCCGCGCTGCATACTCGGCCGTCACGCAACGATTTTTTCGGTTGAAACCAAGCCTGTATTTCACCGCTTTCCATGGCCGCCAGCAGGCACTGGCGAGCTGGGGGCGCCGCATGGGCACGGGAAGCATCCAAGTCACTGCGGCGCTTATCGAGGCAATCGCGCAAGCGCGTGATGTCGTACGCATCCACCGGTTTTGAAATAAGACTCAGCACTTCCAGGCCCAGATTGTTCGCCGCGAGCCCGGCGCTAACCAACATGCGTCGCGAGGCCACACTCATCAGCGCCAGTGCAGGCGCTTTGCCGAGTCTGCCAATGTTCTGGATCAGTTGCACACCATCCATTACGGGCATGAATAAGTCAGTCACGACCAGATCGTAAGTCTGAATGTTCAGGCGCTGCAGCGCCGTAACGCCATCCCATACGGCCTCTACGTGAAACCCACCGAGAGTACTGAACAGATTGCGCAAAAGTTCATGCTGAAAGGGGTGGTCTTCAACAATCAGCACCCGATAGGGTTTCAATTGCCACTCCTTTGGTAAGGTTCCAGGCAGGCGTAAAGCGTGCGCAATGCAAAAGGCTTGACCAGGCAGCGGTTCATGCCCGCTTCCAGGCAACGCTCACCTTCTTCGCTCATTGCATTCGCGGTAGCCCCGATGATCGGCAAGTGGCAGTCGAGGCTACGCAACTTTGCGGTCAGTTCGTAGCCGTTCATGCGCGGCATATTGATGTCGGTGAGGATCAGGTCGAACGCCGAATGGCGCCACATCTCCAGGGCGATGAGCCCGTCACCGGCCAATTCGACCGTGCAGCCAAGCTCTTCGAGCTGATCGCGCAAAATCAACTGGTTGATGACGTTATCTTCGGCCACCAGCACGTGGATACCCAGATTGAAGACCGGATAGCTTTGCGCAGATGCCTTCGTGCCACGCATGAGTTGCCCTTGAGCGGCCCCTATCGCCATGCGCAGGGCTTTTAAACTGTTGAAACTGACCGTGCCAACCGGGTTATTCACTGCATCATCATGCAGGTCACTGGCAGCCAGTACGCGCGGGCCTTCCCACTTCGGGGCCAACGTTTCGCCAAGCCGTCCTGGGTGCAATTCAAGCAGCACCGCACCCTCCGTGTGGTCATAGGCCTTAGGCAAGCCGACTTGGGCGCGCGCGCCCCATCGACACAACCAGCCACAGATGCTGACGGCCAACTCGCGTACCGGCGAGAGCACGCAGACCAACTCTGGCAACAGATCGTCAGCGCCCAGTGACGGTGCCAGCGCCGACAGTTGCTCAAGAGGCAAGTGCAGGGTAAAGCTGCTGCCCAGGCCCGGTTCACTCACCACACGCATGCTGCCGTTCATCAGGTGCATCAAGCGCTTGCAGATGGACAGGCCCAGGCCGGTGCCCGCCACCACATGGGTGTTCCCATCGGCCTGGTAAAACGGCTCGAACAGGTGTTGCTGTTCTTCGTGGGAGATACCTTTGCCGGTATCGGACACCTGCCAGTGCAACATCACACGCTCACCGTCACAGCTGTCCAGCCTGACGCGCAGAATGATCCGGCCGCTGTCGGTAAATTTCAGCGCATTGTTGAGCAGGTTGCTGAGAATCTGCCGAATACGGCTGACGTCGCCGTTCAACCAATCCGGCAATTGCGGATCGACACAGGCGAACAATTGCAGGCCTTTGCGTTGAGCCGCGGCGGCATAGCCGTGAATCACTTCCTCAATCAAGTCCAGCGGCGAGAATCGGCTGCACTCCAGTTGCAACTGCCCCGCTTCGATACGCGATACGTCCAACACGTCGCTGATCAGTTGCAGAAGGTTGGCGGAAGACCCCTCGATAGCCTGCAGATAGCCTTTTTGCTGATCGCTCAACTCTGTGCGCGCCAACAACTCCAGTGTGCCCAGCACCCCGTACAGCGGCGTACGTATTTCATGGCTCATGGTTGCTAGGAACAACGTCTTGGCTTCGTTGGCGGCGTCAGCCATGCGCCGCGCCCGATCCAGGGCGACTTCTACTTGCATCCGTGCGCTGATGTCGCTAAACGCACAAATCAATACGTCTTCGCGTTTGTAGCGAGTACGCGCGAAGCTCAGATATAGGTGCCGACCATCCGCCAGTTGCAACTCATCGACGGTGTTGTGTTCGGCATCATCAAAGCCGCGACGGATCCATTCCGCACTGCGCTGCTGGCGCTCTTGGCTGTCGCCTATCCACTGGGTATAGAGCGGGTTATCAAGCACCACCTCGCCGTCCTGGCGGCGCAGCACGCACAGCGCCACTGGCGCAATGCGGATGACTGCGCGGCTGAAAGCCTCACTTTCCACCAGCGCCTCAATGCGATTGCCGGCGGGTATGATCAGGCGCTGATCGACACGCCGCATCAGCCAGATCATCAGCCAGGTGACAAGCACGCAGAGCAATACGCTGATCAGCACGGGCGTTATCAACGCCGGGAGCAATGAGTGCATGTCGAGCGCGTAGACCAGCTGCCAATTCGAAAAGCCCAGCTGTTTGCGAATCGCCAGATGGTCGGGTAGCCAGTGGCCGCCTACAAAGCCGAACGATTGATGCGCTGGCATTTGGGCTAATTCCAGGCGTAATGCATGCCCCTGCACGCTATCAAAGATCAACTGGCCGCTCGCATCGAGCAAGGTGAACTGGCCGGCGTTTTCGTTTCGCAGGGCGTTGAGCAGGTCTGGCGACTCGACTTCTAACCCCAGCCAACCCGAGTGAGGATTACGGTCATCGAGGCGGGTGAATATATACAGGGGCGAATCGTCACGCTCAGGGTCCGTGAGCCATAGCTCGTCGGCGGTGCTGTCATATTCAGCGTTGAGCCGCGTCAGCAAGTGCGGAGCAATCAACTGGACCGGTTCGCGTGCGGGAATCAGGCGCATCACCTCGGCTTTGGTGCCGGTCGCGACGTACAACAGATTCACGTTATTGAACCGCAGGTAGTCAATCATGCGGTGGGTCAACCACAGGCTCCAGGCCTGTTTGCCCGATCCCAGGCCCAGATGGACTTCCTCACCTTCCACCACGTTCGCATTGGCTACCGGCGCGGTGATGCGGCGCACGGCTGCCAACCGTAGCGTCTTGAGCAGTGTCTGGCGGCTGACGAAAAAACTCTGCGCATTGGATATCGCCGCGTTCATGTAACTGCGTCGTTGGGATATCTCCTGGCTCAAGGTACCGCTCACATAGCTATAGACGCCCGCGTAAAACCCCAACACCAGAGCGATGACCAACAGGCGCAGCAACTTTCTCGCGGCCGTGGGAGTTGAGAACGACGTATCGAACGGAGGTAGGGGTTGGCGTAGTTTCATCAGGCAACGTTAATGCAACGGCCAAGACGTCGGAATAAGACGATCCTTAAATTCCCTAGCGTTTTCGGCCTGGTTGGGCTAGCGGGTGCCAGGCATGGCCAGGTGTGCTTTTTAAGAATCGCCTGATTAAACCCAGCCCCTCCTTTCCTTAAAATTGCGGTGCCTGGATCGGCTCCATTACGCCCCTTGGCGAATACCGGACAGCATCCACGCACAGCCCAAATCGATTTTAATGAGGAGTTCCACAATGAAACGCATCGCCTTGATCCTGGCCATGACCGCCGCTCCAGCACTGACCTTCGCAGCTGCCCAGAACACCATCACGTTTACCGGCCAGGTGTCGGCTCAGACCTGCGCTGTAGCAGTCAATGGCAACGCGGCGAACCCGGTCATCCTGATGCCTACTGTCAGCGCTGCGGCCCTGAATGCGGTGGGTAGCACGGCAGGCGAGACACCATTCACCATCAGCGTGAGCGGCTGCACTGCACCTTCTTCGAACCTTGCCATCAAGACGGCTTTCCTGGGTAGCAACGTGACCAGCGCAGGCAACCTGGCCAACGCGGGTACGGCCACTAACGTACAAGTGCAACTGCTCGGCGAAACGGGTGGGTCCGCCGTTGTGCTCAACGGGATTACCTCTGTTCCAGGCCTGACCCTGAGCTCCGGCGCCACCAGCGCTAGCCATGATTTTGCGGTTCGCTACATCAGCGAAGAAGGCGCCGCTACAGCCGGTACTGTTTCGGCCACCGCGCAATACGCCTTGGATTACCTGTAATCCCAGTCACCCTGCCGGGCCCTGTGCCCGGCACTTTTACCCACGCCCTCATTCTTCACCCGCTCTGCACGTGTTGGACGGAGAACACCATGACTCGCCTGAAGAAAACCGCAATGGCACTGGCGCTGACCTTTGGCACGGCCATTACTTCCTATGCACATGCCAGCGTTGTAATGACCGGTACCCGTGTGATCTACCCGGCTCAAGCCCAGGAAAAGATGGTGCAACTGACCAATCAGGACACCCATCCTTACCTGGTCCAAGTGTGGCTCGACACGGGCAATCCGAACCTCACGGCACAAACCGCTGACGCGCCATTCCTCGCCAGCCCGCAGGTCTTTCGCATGAACCCCAACGCCGGTCAGGTCGTGCGTCTGGTCTTCACCGGCAGCGACTTGGCGAAGGACCGCGAATCGCTGTTCTACCTCAATTTCGTGCAGATGCCGGCGATGAAGGCCAGCGAGTTGCACGCCAACAAGTTGCTGCTCAGCGTCAGTAGCCGCATGAAGTTGTTTTACCGCCCGCAAGCATTGGCCGGAAACCCCGATGCGCTAAGCCAGTCCCTGCATTTCAAGCTTCAGGGCAGGGCGGTGACCGCGAGTAATGACAGCGGCTATTTTGCCACCGTGCGCCGGGCCGACGTGGTCAGCCGGGGCAAGTCTTACGCGATTGCCCAAGAGTCGATGGTCGCTCCGTTGAGCCAAGCCGTCTGGGCGCTGCCTGCCGGCGCTTGCGCCGCTGCGGGTGACACCGTGCGGCTGACATTGGTCAACGATTTCGGTGCTGATGTAGTCACTGATCTGCCGCTTCTTTGATCGGCCTGGGGTGATAGTCATGCCTACCTGTCGCGTATCAGCATTCAAGATGGATCTTGTATTGGAACGTAACCGCTGGTTACGCAATTTCGTGCAGTCAAGCCTGTTCAGCACCGTCAGCTTTATGAGTCCAGGCATCGCCTTTGCGCAAAGCACCGCCCCAGCTTCCACCGACGCTTATGTATTCGACGACAACATGCTGTTTGGCAGCGGTTCACTCACGCGCTTCAACAAGGTCAATGCCATTGAGCCTGGGCAATACCGGGTGGATTTGTTCATTAACGGGCGCTTTGTCAATCGCGTCGACCTGCGCTTCGCCGACCAGGGTGAAGGGGATGTGCAGCCCTGTCTGCCCGTTGCGTTGCTGGAAAGCAGTGGGGTCCTCAAAAGTGCGATTCAGCCCCCCGGCGCCGACCGGTGCCTGGTGTTGGGCCAATCCGTTCCGGGTGCGTCGACGGCATTCGATTTCGGGCAGTTGCGGCTGGACCTTAATGTGCCACAAAGCCTGATGCAGAAGACCCCGCGTGGCTACGTCTCGGCGCAAAACCTGGACGATGGCAATACCATCGGTTTCGTGAACTACAGCGCCAGCCAATACCACGTCACACGCACAGGCAACTACAGCGGCAGTTCCGATTCCAGCTACCTAGCTCTTAACAGCGGCTTGAACATGGGGCTGTGGCGCCTGCGCCAACAAGGCAACTTACGATACGACAACGACAATGGCAGCCACTGGAACACTACCCGTACTTATGCCCAACGCGCCTTGCCCGGATTACAAGGCGAAATGACCGTTGGCCAGGGTTTTACTTCAGGTCGCTTTTTTTCGGGCATGAGCTACACCGGGCTGGAGATTGCGTCGGACGACCGCATGCTCCCGGAGTCAGTGCGCGGCTATGCACCTACAGTGCGTGGGATTGCCAAAACCAACGCGCAGGTCATCGTGCGCCAGAATGGCAATGACATCTACCAGACCACCGTCGCGCCCGGTCCTTTCGAAATCAGCGACCTGTATTCCACCAGCTACAATGGCGACCTTGAAGTGTCGGTGGTCGAGGCCGACGGCAGCGTCAGCCGCTTTACAGTACCTTTTTCTGCGGTACCCGAATCGTTGCGACCTGGCCTTTCACGCTACAGCATGGCGGTGGGCCGAAGCCGCGATCTCGGCGACAACGACCCGTTCGGTGAAATAACTTACCAGCGTGGCCTGACCAACAGCGTGACCGCCAACAGCGGCTTGCGGGTAGCCGACGGCTACCAGGCGCTGGTGCTCGGCGGCGTCTACGCCAGCACCCTGGGCGCATTCGGGTTGGACACTACTTACTCGCGCGCTGACCTGCCGAACGAAGGTCAGCTCGATGGCTGGATGGCGCGTCTGTCCTACAGCCGCACTTTCCAGCCGACTAATACCACGCTGTCGATTGCCGGCTACCGTTATTCAACCGAAGGCTATCGGGACCTCGGCGACGTGCTCGGTGTGCGCGAGTCGACCCGCAACCAGCAAACGTGGGAGTCGACAAGTTATATGCAACGCTCACGCTTTGAGGTGTCGATCAATCAAAACCTCAATGACTACGGCAGTGTGTTTTTGTCCGGTTCGACCCAGGACTACCGCAGCGGCCGCGAACGCGACACGCAACTGCAGTTTGGCTGGTCCAACACGTTGCGCAACAACGTCAGCGTCAACCTCTCGGTGTCGCGCCAGAGCACCGGCAGTTACCTGAACCGCAGAAGCGGCAACTACAACGACCAACTGGGTAACACCGTCCCGGACAACGGGGTGGGCACCACCCGCAGTGCCGGTACCCAAGAGACCGTCACGCTGCTCTCGGTGTCCTTCCCACTGGGCAGCCCGGCTCGCTCGAATGTACCGTCGCTGAGCAGCTCGGTGACACACAGCTCTACCTCTGGCGACCTCTATCAAACCTCATTGTCGGGCACCCAGGGTGCCGATCAGAGCTTGAGCTACAGCGTAGATGTGTCCCGCGATGCCGATCAAAAACAGAACGTGTGGAGCGCCAACGTTCAGAAATATCTGCCCAACGCCTCAGTCAGCGCCAGCGCGTCCAAAGGGCAGGATTACTGGCAAGCCTCCGGCAGCGCTCGCGGTGCCTTGGCGGTGCACAGCGGCGGGGTGACCTTCGGGCCTTACCTGGGCGACACCTTCGCCTTGATCGAAGCCAAGGGTGCCAGCGGTGCGAAAGTCATGAACGGCATGGGGGCAACCATCAACAGCGACGGTTACGCGCTGGTGCCGTCGCTGACCCCGTACCGTTACAACACGGTGGCCATCAACCCTGAGGGCATGAGTGAAAAAGCCGAACTCAATGACGGTCAGCGTCGCGTCGCACCCTATGCAGGCGCTGCGGTGAAAGTGGAGTTCAAGACCCGCGTTGGTAACGCAATTCTGGTTAAAGCCGTGCGCCCCGGTGGTGAGGCCGTGCCTATGGGAGCTGATGTGTTGGACGAAAACGGCAGCCTCGTCGGCATGGTCGGCCAAGGCAGCCAGGCATACCTGCGCACCGAAAAACTCAAAGGCCGCCTGACCGTTCGATGGGGTGACGGCGCAAGCGAGCAGTGCCGGATGCAGTTTGATCTGGCGCACCAGGATGTCAGCCAGACCCTGATCAAACTCAATAGCGATTGCCGCCGCCCCTGAACTATTTGTTACTGGAGCTAACGATGACTCTTTTTCGCCCTCTGTTTATGCTGCTCGTGGCCCTCGGTGCCACTGTGGTCATGGACGCCGAAGCCACCTGCAGACGCGTATACAACGGCAGTCAGGTGTACGATGGCAACTCGGCACAGCTGACGTTTGGCAGGGTCAACCTCACTTCAACCTACCTGCAACCGGTAGGCACCCAGCTAGGTTCAGTTGTGGTCTCGGCCGCAACGGCGCCCGGTCTCACCAGCGAGACCGTATTGTGGGAGTGCGACCTGAGTGACGCCGATAGCATCTACGAGGTATTCGCCACCAATGGTGACGATCGCGTGGGTGGATACTGGGAAATCGGCAACGGTTCCGGGGCCTCGATCAACGATGGGCTGCCTGGTTATTACGCCAGTTGGTTTCCCTATGTTGGGGTTAAATTGACGCACCTGAACTCAGGGAAAGTGTTCACCCGCTATTGGCAGGACGCCAAGATTACCCAGTACGATACGGTCGGCAGCAAGATCCAGATCAAAGCCAAACACTTGAGTATGATCCAAGGCGAACTGACTCGCGTCTCCAGCCTCCCGCCATCGTCTGGCTCGGGAAGTAACTACTGCGGGGGGCTGGCAGCCTCCAGCGGCAGTGGCACCTACAGCTATACCTGCACCCAGCCCAATGGCTACGTCCAGTTTCGGGGGGGTGGCATCGCTTCGGACGCGGTTGGGTCGGACTCTAACACCAACTACAATTTTTGGGGCGCGGGTAACGGTATTGCATTTGGCATGCGTTCCGCCGCGTCAATCAGCTACACCGCTACCTGCGTGGCGCGTAATGTCACGCCCGTAGTGAGTTTCCTGCCGATCACCGCGACTGAGTTGAACCAGGGCATGACGCGCAGCAGCGACTTCACCATTGGTTTGGAATGCAGCAACACCGCCAGTTCCGGAACCGCCAGCAACCAGACCGCACTGGGTATTCAAGTGGCCTACAGCGCCTATACCCAAGCCCAGTCCCTGGGGTTGCTGACCAGTGGAGGCGGGGTGACCTATCTAGTGTCCAATGGCTATGGCACCGATCCTTCGGTAGCCACCGGGGTGGGTATCAGCCTGCGTAACGCCAGCAACGGCAGTGCCATGAATTTTCTGGGATGGTCAGGCACCGGCGCGGGCGCCACCGGCGGCTGGTATCCGGTACTGGCGGGTGCCAGTAGCGCCGGCAGTAATGCGTCCGGTTACACCAGCTACCTACAGACGATCACCGCGACCCTCAGCACGCTGCCTGGCGCAACAGCGAAGCCGGGCAAGGTCAACGCCACCGCGTACGTGCTGGTGAAGGTCCAATGATCAGGCTGGCGTTCTACTCGGCACTGTTGTGGATGTGCGCGGCAATGAGTGCGTCCTCAATTGCCCGCGCCGGGCTAATGCCCGAACAGACGCGATTGATTTTTCACGAGGGCCAGACCCAACGCTCGCTGATGCTGGCCAACACCAACTCTTACCCCGTAGTCGTACAAACCTGGGTCGACAACGGTGAGGGCAACCGCGCGCCGGAAAACTCAGTCTCGGCAATGATTGCTCTGCCCTCGGTATTTCGCCTGCAACCTCAGGCGTTGCAGGGCCTGCGCATTGTTTATGACGGTAGCGCGCTGCCCAAGGACCGTGAGTCCGTGAGCTGGCTGAATTTGTACGAGATCCCTCCTGCCAAAGCCGACGCGCCTGCCTTATCGACGCGCGTCGCCGTGGCCATGAACACCCAGATGAAAATATTTTATCGTCCCGCCCACCTGCCTGGCGCTCCCGAGAAAATGGCAGAAACCCTTACCTTTCGTATCGAGCCGCATGCCGGCAGCTGGGTGCTTGTGTGCCATAACCCCAGCCCTTATCACGCCTCGTTTTCTTCTCTGCGCGTAGGTGTTCAAGGGCGTGAACAGCCCGTTGCAAAGTCACTCGATATGATGGCGCCGCCGCTCAGCGACAAAATCTACCCGCTGGAAAACTTCACCTATAGCGCCGTTACCAGCGTACAGATCAGCTACACACTGATTGATGACGGCGGCCACTATGTGGACGGCCACGCGAGCGCGTCGGTGCTTCAGGCGCCTTAATGACAATCGCTGATCAAGCCGCAAACACTTCAGCGTTGCTATAGGCCGGGCGGGCGACTTGCCTTCGCCCCGTGGATCATCAACGCTGCGTTGTCGCACGGTGGAAGGTCAACGCGTTGATGCACAGCCATTACAACCCACTGGGTCACCAATCGCTTAGCGATTGGTGGTGTCAGTCAGAGCACCAGACCTGCACCTGTCACTGTCGCCCAAGCGCATCAACCGGCACGCTCAAGCGTATCGGCACCGATTTGGCCGCCGGCACTTTGCTGCGTTCGGCGTGGTGCCAGAGCGGCACCAGTGGGTTGCATTCAGGGTAATACGCCGCGGCGCAGCCTTCGGGGATGTCATACGCAACGATTTCCAGCGGGCCGACCTGGCGCTTGACCTCAGGCTCTATGGCGGTGGTCAACATCACCCCCTGACCGTTCTCGAAACCCAGCCGCGCGATATCGTTGCGGTGCATGAAGATCACTTCGCGCGTGCCACTGATGCCGCGAAAGCGATCCTCGTAGCCGTAGATCGTGGTGTTGAACTGGTCGTTGCTGCGCAGCGTCATCAGTTGCAGCACATCACGCGCCAGCACCTGGGTGTTGACGTCATCGTCTTCATTGAGTGTGGCGGGCAGCACGAACTGTGCCTTGCCGCTGTCGGTCAGCCATTCGCGGTGCGCAACGGCGATGGGGCGGTGAAATCCTCCCGGTTCGGCCATGCGGGTTTCCATGTCGTGGAAGATCTGCGGATAGATGAGGCTGATGGCGCTGCGCACTTTTGAGTAGTCCGCGCTCCAGCCTTGCCAATCAATCGAGCCGCCCGCTGGCAACGTGGCCTGGGCCAGGCCGGCGACGATGCTGGCCTCGGCGCGCACGTGGGCGCTGACCGGTTCGGCGCTGCCATGCCAGCCGTGGATGCAGCCGGTGCTGTCCTCGGTGGCCCAGGTTTGCTCAACACCCTGCTGCCGGTCGATTTCGATACGCCCCAGGCACGGCAGCAGCCACTGGTGTTGCGCGGGCAGCAAGTGCGTGCGATTGAGTTTGGTCGCGATCTGCACGTTGAGTTGCAAGGTTTGCCAGGCCGGCTCCATGCGCGACGTGTCGGGAATCGCGCGCAGGAAGTTGCCGCCCAAGCCGATAAAGCCGCGCACGCGCCCGGCCAGAATGCCTTCGCAGGCGTCCACCGTGCACAGGCCCATTTGCTCCGGCACCTTGAAGCCGAACTGCTGCTCGATCAGTTCGACCGGGACTTTTTTCGGGTCTTCGGTAATGCCCACCGTGCGCTGGCCCTGCACATTGGAGTGGCCGCGGACCGGGCAGATACCTGCACCCGGCTTGCCGAAATTGCCGCGCATCAGCAATAGGTTCACCAGCATTTGCACGTTTTGCACCCCGTGCCGATGCTGAGTCAGGCCCATGCCGTAGATCATCATGACCCGGTTACTGCGCGCGTACACCTGCGCGGCCGCCTCCAGGGCGCTGCGGCTCAGGCCGGAGCGGCGCTCGATGGTCGGCCACTGCGCGGCGCGAACCATCGCCGCAAACGCGTCGAAGCCTTCGGTGTGTTCGGCGATAAAGGCGTAGTCGAGTACCGGCGCACGCCCGTCGCGCAGTGCCTGGTCGTCCAGCTCCAGCAGCACTTTAGCCAGGCCGAGCAGGGCGGCCGTGTCGCCACCGATTGCCACCTGGTGATACTGGGTACTGATCACGGTGGATTCGGGGGTGAGCATTTCCACCGGTGATTGCGGATTGACGAAGCGTTCCAACCCACGTTCGCGCAAGGGGTTGAAGGTGATGATCGGCACGTCGCGTTTGCGCGCATCCTGCAACTGGTGAAGCATGCGCGGGGCATTACTGCCGACATTCTGGCCGAAGAAAAACAGGCAGTCGGTGTGCTCGAAATCTTCCAGCGTCACGCTCCCGACGGGGATGCCGATACTCTCCTGCAAGCCGACCGAGGTGCTTTCGTGGCACATGTTCGAACTGTCGGGCAGGTTGTTGGTGCCATAGGCCCGAGCGAACAGCTGGTACATGAACGAGGTTTCCAGCGAGGCGCGGCCCGAGGCGTAAAACACCACACTGTCGGGTTGCAGCGTTTGCAATTGCGCGCCGATCTCGCGGTAAGCCTCCTCCCATGACGTTTCGCGGTAGCGGTCGGTGGCCGCGTCGTAGCGCATCGGATGGGTCAGTCGCCCGTGTTGCTCCAGTGCGTAGTCCGACCATTGGCGCAGTTCACTGAGCGAATGTTCGGCGAAGAACGCAGGTGAGGTCTTGAGCGAGGTCAGTTCCCAGGCCGTGGCCTTGGCGCCGTTTTCGCAGAACTCCAGGGCATGCGGCTTGCCGGGTTTGGCCCAGGCGCAACTGACGCAGGCGAAGCCATCGGGCTTGTTCTGTTTGAGCAGCGCTTTGGTGGCCTTGGCAAAGGCCTGTTC
Organism: Pseudomonas sp. MF6747; assembly: GCF_963890955.1. Classification (NCBI taxonomy): domain Bacteria; kingdom Pseudomonadati; phylum Pseudomonadota; class Gammaproteobacteria; order Pseudomonadales; family Pseudomonadaceae; genus Pseudomonas; species Pseudomonas sp. MF6747. Next base: position 254,689 of record NZ_CAWPSZ010000004.1, on the reverse strand, counting down.
GCGCCAGAGAATTTTCATCACCGACTGCGCCGAGCCCCAGCCGCCGCTCGCGTGGGTGTAGGGGTGAAAGTGGGCTTTTGGATAGATGAGCATGGGCTGCACCTGAGGGCTTTATCGGTGAGGGATAACGTTACGACGAGTACGCTTGGCAAAAGGTTCGAGCGGGCTTCCGGGCGGCAGGCTAACCGCTCGTCCGACGCCGTGCGGATTTGTTGAACATCCGTTTCTCTGCCTCGGCCCTATCAATCAAGACGGCCGCATTTATTCAGTCGTCGCTGCCTATTAGAAAAAAGCCTGCCGTGAATACCTTGCCGAGCGGAGAGACGCCTGATGAACGACCTACCTGCAGTCAACCCAGCGATTCAGCCTTTGGCTTTTGAGCCGTCATTCGAACAGATTCCCGATGATGAAGCGCAGACCAGCAAGGAGCTGGCTGAAGCGCTGCACGGCATCATGGAAACTACCTTTCGCGACAATGGCCATGCCACTCGCAGTGTCCACGCCAAGGCCCACGGCTTGCTGCGCGGGCACATCAGCGTGCTGGAAAACCTGCCCGCCACACTGGCCCAGGGCGCCTTCGCCAAACCGGTGCGCTTGCCGGTGTACCTGCGCTTTTCGACCAACCCAGGCGATATTCTCGATGACAAGGTGTCCACGCCCCGCGGGTTGGCAATCAAGATCGTCGGCGTGGACGGCCCGCGATTGCCGGGCAGTGAGGGCGAGGTCACCCAGGATTTCGTCATGCAAAACGCCAAGGCCTTCACGGCCGCAACGCCCAAGGCTTTTTTGAAGACGCTGAAATTGTTGGCCAAGACCACTGACAAGGCGCCGGGCATGAAAAAAGCCTTCTCGGCGCTGTTGCGAGGCGTGGAAGCCACACTCGAATCCATGGGCGGCGAAAGCGGCACGCTGAAGAGCCTCGGCGGCCATCCGCAGACCCATATCCTCGGCGAGAGCTTTTCCAGCGTGGTGCCGATGCTCTATGGCCCTTACTACGCCAAAATCGCTGTGGTGCCGGTGTCGTCCAACCTGACGGCATTGACCGACTTGCACGTGGACTTTGGCGATAACCCCGACGGCCTGCGCGCAGCCGTTGAGGCTTACTTTGCCCAGAGCGGCGGCACTTGGGAGGTGCGCGTGCAATTGGCCACTGATCTGGAAAAAATGCCCATCGAGGATGCTTCCGTGCAATGGCCCGAGGACCTCAGCCCGTACGTGACCGTGGCGCGCATCGACCTTGAGCCCCAAGCGGCCTGGAGCCCTGAAAACGTCCAGAAAATCGACGACGGCATGGCCTTCAGCCCGTGGCACGGGCTGGTGGCGCATCGCCCGTTGGGCGGGGTAATGCGCGTGCGTAAACCGGCTTACGAGATGTCGTCGGGGTTCAGGGCCGAGCACAACGGGTGCCCGATCCACGAACCGCGGCCGTCAATCACGCCATAAAGGCTGGTGGTCGTCATCCAGCGTCCAGTGGGGTTGGCGGGGTTCCAGGCACACCCCGCCAACCCAACGCACCTGGTTGGCGTGGTCCAGCCAATAAGCGTCGGCGTTCAGCACCGCCTGCCCCAGTGGGGTCAGCGCGAGTAAGCGACGTGGCCATTCGGGCTCGGTTGCAGTCTCGACCAGTAACGGCTCGTCACCATCGATCAACGGCCGCAACAACGCATGAAACATCGTGTCGCCCAGAAACGGCAGCGGCTCGCGCTTGCCCATCAGTTCTGCGAACACTCGACCAAACGGCACGGGCCCGGCTTCGGCGATGTACTGCAGGGACAAGCGTTCGGTGAGTGACAAACCATCGCGCCTGCCTGGCAATTCCTGCAATTGACGCGTCAGTGCGGGCGCGAGCAAGGGCAGGGCGCGGTGGTTGCCCTGCGCCAGTTGCGCCCAGTTGACCGGTGAGGGGTTGCAGTAAGCCGACCAGGCCTGCTTGGCCAGTTCCACGGCCTCATCGTCGATCAACCGGCGCTGTGGCCATAACCACGCGAGGACATCGGGTGCCAGTTGGCCAATGCCGATAAACCGCTCGACGCCGGGAATGCGGTCCACTTCGATCAGCTCAAGCTTGCGCGGTGCCTGCTCAAGCCCGGCCAACGCGCGGATCAGGAACAGCTGGTCGTAGGCATCCGCCTCACACCACAGCACGCTGTGATCGGCGTCGGCCAAGGCTCCAAGCTGGTGGTATTCATCGTTGATGCGCCGCGCGACTTCGGTGGGGTCCAGGGCGAAGGCCTGGCTGATAAACGCGCTGCGCATCGCGCGGAATGCGTCGCCGGGAAGGTCACGCACCGGCCCCATGCACAGCGGATCGGTGAGCATCTGGAACCGGCCTTTGAACCCAGCCACCTGCAGGCTATGGGCAATGTCGCTGCCGCAACGCCAGTGGCTGGTACGGGCTTCATCGCTGGCCTCAAACGCGGGATGGCGGGCGGCGAAGTCGAGGGCGTCGACGTGCGCCTTGAGCTTGGGCCAACTGCTGAAACCCAGTTGCCGGGCGACGTGCCATTGGGCCTGGGACAACGTGGCGGTAGGGTCCTGGCTTTTCAGGCGCGGCAACAGTTCCTTGGCGCGCTTGCGCTGCTGCTCAAGGTTAAGACGGCCATCGGTGTTGGAGGATAAAGGGCGTTGCGACATACGATCTCCTTGCACAGACCTTTTCCGCTTTAAGGTTGGGAGTCGTAAAAATGAAATGCAGCTTGAGTGTCTTGGGCGCAGCCCTTTCCGCGGAAGGTGGCGTAGAGAGCGCCAGGCGGGAAATATAGGCAGCATTGGCGCTCAGTGCAACCCTGCCAGTGTGGGAACGGGCCTGGCCGCGATGGCGCGGTGTCCGTCAGCCAATGCGCTGACGGAACCATCGCCTTCGCGGGCAGGCCCGCTCCCACCTTTTTGTCGTGTTGCTCTTATTTGTCCTTGCGCGCATCCATGGTTTTTTGATGCTCGGCCAGGAACGGCTGCTCCGCCGGATCAAAACGGTCAATCCCGGCAGTGAAGCGATGCCAGTACGGGTACAACGGCTGGCGCCGTGTCACCGCCTCGATGCGTGAAGACTGTTCTTCGGTGAGTTTGAGTTCGGTCGCCGCAAGGTTGTCGCGCAAGTGTGCTTCGGTGCGGGCGCCGACGATCAGCGAGGTAATGCCCGGGCGATCCTTGAGCCACGCCAGGCACGTGCGCGCCACCGATACACCGTGCTCGTCGCCCACGGCGGCGAGGGTTTCGATGATATCCAGCGCGCGTTCCTGGTCATGCACATAGGGTTCCGGCCAGCCACTGCCTTGGCGGGTAGTGGCCGGTGGTGTGTGCCCGCGCCGCGTCGAACCGGTCAGCAGGCCTTCCCCCATCGGGCCCCACACCAGCGTGCCGACGGACTGGTCGAGTGCCAGCGGCAGCAGTTCATATTCGGCTTCGCGCGATTCCGGCGTGTAGTAAATCTGCTGGGTGATGGGCTTGAGCATGCCGTGCAGCTCGGCCTTGCCCAGGGTTTTCATCATTTGCCAGGCGGTGAAGTTGCTGGTGCCGAAGTAGCGGATCTTCCCCGAACCGACCAACAGTCGCAGCGCTTCGAGGGTTTCCTCGATGGGCGTCATGCCGTCCCAATTGTGCAATTGGTACAGGTCGATGTGGTCGGTGCCCAGGCGCTTCAAGCTGGCTTCGCAGGCGCGAATCAAGTGGTAGCGCGAGGACCCGGAGTTGTTCGGGTTCTTGTCCACCGGGCTGCGGCCCTTGGTGGCCAACAGGATGTCGTGACGCTTGTCGCCCAACGCCTTGCCCACCACTTCTTCGGCCAGGCCGTGGGAGTAGAGGTCGGCGGTGTCGACCATATTCACGCCGGCGTCGAACGCGATGTCGAACATGCGCCTGGCCTGCGGCACATCCACCGCGCCGCACTTTTCAAACTCGGCGCGACCGCCGAAGGGCACGGTGCCCAGGATGATTTCGGATACCAGCAGGCCTGAATGGCCCAGTTGTCGGTATTGCATGTCGCCTCCTGTTTTACGTTGCACGTGAAGGTGTGAACGACATGAATGGCGATAGTTTGAATTTTTTCATGAAATCTTCGTGCACCTGCCGCACCATTGCGCCCAACAGGATTTAAGAGGAACACCGCGTCCATGAGCGCACTGATAGAAACCCGCGCCCTCACGCGCGTGGACGAGCGTCGCCAAGTGGCCTTGCTTGAACCGACGGACTTCACCCTCAACAGCGCCGACCGCGTGTCGATCACCGGCTCTTCCGGCTCCGGCAAAAGCGTGTTCCTGCGCGCGCTGGCGCTGCTGGATGCACCCACCTCGGGGCAGGTTCTGTGGAACGGCCAGCCGGTTGCCAATGCCGAAATTCCCCATTACCGCAGCCACATCAGCTACCTGTCGCAACGCCCTGCGCTGCTTGAGGGCACAGTGCAGGACAACCTGCGTTTTCCGTTCAGCCTCAAGACGTTGCGCAAGCGCCGCTTTGACCTGCAGGCGGTCACCACGCTGCTGGGGCATGCCGGGAAAACTGCGGACTTTCTGCACAAAAATGCCGGTGACCTGTCGGGCGGTGAAGCCCAGGTGGTCGCGCTGATCCGCACGCTGCAACTCAACCCCGAAGTGCTGTTGCTCGACGAACCCACAGCGGCCCTCGATCCCACGTCCTCCCGTGATGTGGAAGCGCTGATCGACGCCTGGTTTGCCGGCGACAACTCGCGTGCTTTCATCTGGGTGTCCCACGACCTCGACCAGGCCCAACGCATGAGCGCCATCCACCTGCAGATGAGCGCCGGCGTGCTGAGCGCAGTGGCCCAACCATGAATTATCAAAACCTTACCGCGCTGGACATGGGCATCGCCGCCTCGCTGATCCTGATCAACGGCGCGCTGTCGTTGCTCTTGCGCCTGGGCCTGGGTCGCCAGTTGCTGTGGGCGGCGGTGCGCACGGTGGTGCAATTGTTGGCCATTGGTTATCTGCTGGGCTGGGTGTTCGAGTTTGCCTACTGGTACGTGGTGCTGCCGCTGATGTGCGCGATGACTTTGATCGCCGGCCTGTCGGCGGCCGGACGTGGGCGCAGGACCTATCGCGGGCAACGGGTCGACAGCATCCTGTCGGTGTGGGGCAGCTCCTGGCTGGTCACGGCGGTGGGTTTGTTTGCGGTGATCCGCATCCACCCGTGGTACGAGCCGCAGTATGCGATTCCGATTCTGGGGATGATCCTTGGCAATACCCTGACCGGCGTGTCACTGGGCATCGAGCGCATGACCCAGGAATTGACCTCGGGGCGCAATACCATCGAGATGATCCTGGCGTTGGGCGGTTCGCGCTGGGAAGCCGCGCAGGAAGCCATCCGCCAGGCCGTGCGCGCCGGGATGATCCCGACGCTGAACCAGATGACCGTGGTTGGCATCGTCAGCCTGCCCGGCATGATGACCGGCCAGGTGCTGGCGGGAGAGAGCCCGGTGGACGCGGTGCGCTACCAGATCGTGATCATGTTTCTGATCGCCGCCTCGTCGGCGTTGGGCACGGTAGGTGCGGTACTGCTCACCTACCAGCGGTTGTTTTCCAAGAGCCATCGTTTTTTGCGCTTCAGGCTTGAAGAGCGCGCCTGAGCCTTACGTGTTGTTGCAACCCTTGGCGATGGAGGGTTCCACTCGGTGGTGAGCGTAGACAGACACTCGGCACTGGTCCAGTCGGCCCAGCGACCTGCGCAGCCTTCAGCACTGATGTCGATCAAATGTGGGAGCGGGCTTGCTCGCGAATGCGGTGGGGCAGCCAGCTCATGTGTAACTGAGCCACCGCTTTCGCAGGTAAGCCAGCTCCCACAGGGATCAACTTTGCTGGGGGGATTGCATTCCAGGCCAGGCGTCAATCCAGATCCGGCACACCAAAATCCAACACCACTTTCATCGCCTGGGTCTTGTCCGCCGCCAACTCAAACGCCTGCACCGCCTCGCCAAACGGCACGGTGTGGGAGATCACTGGGCGTACGTCGACGATCTGGCGATTGAGCAAATCCACCGCCTGGGCGAACTCGCTGTGAAAGCGGAATGTGCCGCGCAAATCGATCTCGCGACTCACCAGCAAATTCAACGGCAACGACACATCGCCACCCAACCCCACCGTCACCAGCACACCACGCGGGGCGATGCATTCCAGGCCGCTGCGCAGGGCCTGGGCGCTGCCGGAGACTTCGAACATCACCTCGAAATAGCCCTTTTCGGCGGTGTAGCGCTTGAGCGCATCGGCACCGTCGGCGATGTTGTGGGTGCGTGTGGCGCCCATCTTTTCGGCGCAGGCGAGGGCGCTGGCGGACACGTCCACGGCCACGATTTCACCGGCACCGGCAGCACGCAGGCTGCCGATCAGCAAGTTGCCAATTGGGCCGCAGCCGGTCACCAGCACGCGTTTACCGAACACCGCGCCAGCGCGCTGAATCGCGTGCAAGCCTACTGACAACGGCTCGGCCAGTGCGCCCTCGGCGAGGCTGACGTGGTCGGCCAGGCGATGCGCCTGATGGGCCTCGATCACCAGGCTCTGGCGAAACGCACCCTGGATGTGGGGAAAGGGCATTGCGCTGCCGTAGAAGCGCATGTTCAGGCAGTGATTGGGCAAGCCCTGATGGCAATAGCGGCAGCCGCCGCAGGGGCGCGATGGCGACACCGCAATGCGCTCGCCAACCTTGAATACCCCGGCGTCGCTGCCTACCGCGTCGATCACCGCCGACACTTCGTGGCCGAGCACCATCGGCTCGCGCAGGCGCACGGTGCCGAAGCCGCCGTGCTGGTAGTAGTGCAAATCCGAACCGCAGATACCGCCCCGCGCGATGCGCACGCGCAGCTGGTCGGGGGCGAGGGGTTGCGGTTCATCCTGGGGATCGACCCGCAGGTCCTTTGAAGCGTGACAGACGATAGCGTGCATAAAATTCTCCAGGATTACAGCGACGCGGTGATGCCACCGTCGACGTAGAGGATATGGCCGTTGACGAAGCTGGCCGCGTCACTGGCAAGGAATACCGCGGCACCGGCCAGCTCGGCCACGTCGCCCCAACGGCGGCTCGGCGTGCGCTGCACCAGCCAGTCGCTGAAGTCGGGGTTGGCCACCAGGTTGGCGTTCAGTTCGGTCTTGAAGTAGCCGGGCCCGATGCCGTTGACGGTCAGCCCGTGCGGGCCCCAGTCGATGGCCATGCCCTTGGTGAGCATTTTCAACGCGCCCTTGCTCGCCGCGTACGGCGCGATGCCAGGGCGGCCCAGCTCGCTTTGTACCGAGCAGATATTGATGATGCGCCCACGCTTGCGCGGGATCATTGCCCGGGCCACGGCCTGGCCGACCAGGAAGGCGCTGTCGAGGTTGGTGCTGATCAGCTCGCGCCAGTGTTGCTCGCTGTAGTCTTCCAACGGGCCACGGCGTTGCATGCCGGCGTTGTTGACGAGGATTTCCAGTGGCCCCAGGCGCGCCTCGATGTCGGTCACGGCGGCCTGGATCGCCGCGCTGTCGGTCACGTCGAATGCCTGGGTGTGCACCTCCAGGCCCTCGAGCGCCAGCAGTGCGGCCGCATCGCGCAAGGTGGCGCGGTTGCGCCCGTTGAGCACCACCCGCGCACCGGCCTGGGCCAGACCACGGGCAATCGCCAGGCCGATACCGGCGCTGGAACCGGTGACCAGCGCGAGCCGGCCATCGAGGCGGAAGTTGTCTAAAACGCTTTGCATGGGCTACCTCTCCTAACGCTTCACACCACCAACGACAGCAGCATGATGAATCCCAGGGCGGCGAAGGAGAGCAGGGTCTCCATCAGCGTCCAGGTCTTGAAAGTTTCGACGACGGTCATGTTGAAATACTGCTTCACCAACCAGAACCCGGCATCGTTGACATGTGACAGCACCAGCGAACCGGCACCGGTGGCGAGCACCAGCAGCTCACGGTTCACGCCGGGCATCAGCCCGATCACTGGCGCGACAATTCCCGCACCGGTGATCGTCGCCACGGTGGCGGAACCGGTGGCCACGCGAATCACCGCCGCCACCAACCACGCCAGCAGGATCGGCGAGATCTCGGCGCGCACCGCCATGTGCCCGATCACGTCGCCGACGCCGCTGGCCACCAGCATCTGCTTGAAGCCGCCGCCCGCGCCGACGATCAGCACAATCGCGGCAGTCGGGGCCAAGCTTGAATCCAATAGCTTGCTCAGCTGTTCACGCGAGAAACCGCGGGCCGCCCCAAAGGTATAGAACGCCAGCAGCAGCGCCGCGAGCAACGCGGTGATCGGGTGGCCGATAAAGTCCATCCACACGCGGAACACGCTGTCGGCAGCGAAGGCTACGTCGGCGAAGGTCTTGAGCAACATCAGCACCACCGGCAACAGGATGGTGGTGACGGTGATGCCAAAGCCCGGCAGGTTTTCCCCCGTGGACTCTTTCGCCAGTTGCTCCATCAGTTCCGGCGATGCGTGGCCGGGGACGTAGCGTGAAATCAGGTTGCCGAACAGCGGGCCTGCGATCACCGCCGTGGGCAGGCCGACAATCAGCCCGTAGAAAATCGTTTTGCCGATGTCCGCGCCAAAAATCCCGATGGCCAGCAGCGGCCCAGGGTGCGGCGGCACCAGCCCGTGCACCACCGACAACCCGGCGAGCAGCGGCATGCCGACCTTGATCAGCGACAGCCCGGTACGGCGTGCCACGATGAACACCAGAGGGATCAGCAGCACAAACCCGATCTCGAAAAACAGCGGAATGCCCACCAGGAACGCCGAGAACATCATTGCCCAGTGCACGCGCTGTTTGCCAAATGCGCGAATCAACGTGCGCGCGATCTGATCGGCGCCGCCGGAGTCGGCCATCAGTTTGCCGAGCATGGTGCCCAGGCCAAGGATGATGCCGACAAACCCGAGTACGCCGCCAAAACCGTCCTGGAAAGACTTCATCACCTTGTCCACCGGCATGCCGGAGGTCAGGCCAAGAAAGCCTGCGGCGACGGTGAGCGCGACAAACGGATGGACCTTCAAATGGGTGATCAACAATATCAATCCGATAATCGTGACCAGCGCATCCACCAGCAGATAAGTGTCGTTAGCCATGCCGAGCATGGTGCCTCCTTGTTCTCATTGTTATAGGCCAAGCCCTGTCATATCGTGTATGACGGTGCGTTACTTCACCGCAGGCGCGGGTCAGCGTCCAATTTTCATTTGTGATCGGGTGATCATGGTTTTTGATAACCGGGAGATTTCGTGGAGTTAAAACACTTGCGCGCCTTCGTGGTGCTTGCCCAGCAACTGCACTTCGGCCGGGCGGCGGCGCAGTTATCGATTGTGCAGCCGGCGCTGAGCATGCAGATCAAGTTGCTGGAAAGCGGCCTGGGTGTGCGCCTGCTGGATCGCAATCGCCACTCGGTGACGCTGACCGAAGCAGGGCGCGCATTTTTGCCCGAAGCCCAGGCCACCTTGCACCAGGCCGCGCGCGCCGCAGACGCCGCGCGGGCGTCTCATCGTGGCGAAATCGGCCGAGTGCGTCTGGGATTTGTGTCGTCGGTATTGCCGCAATTGTTGCCGCAGCTGATCCGCGCCGTACACCTGCGCTACCCGCGTATCGAGCTGGAACTCAAGGACATGCCCGGCCCCGATCAAGCCGCCGCCTTGAAAAACGGCCTGTTGGATTTCGGCCTGATGCGCCTGCCGGCCGCCCATCCCGGCGTGCAGACCCGCGCGGTATTGCATGAAAGTTTTTGCGTGGCATTGCCGGTCGATCATCCTTTGGCGGCCCAGACCACCCTCCAGCCCCAGGACTTGCTCAACGTGCCGGTGTACATCCTCGCGCGTCGTTATGCGCCGGGGTTCTACGACGAGTTCATCAATGCCCTGGGCATCACGCTGGACATCGCCTCGGAACTGGGTGAGTTCACCACCATGCTCGCGCTGGTGTCTGCCGGGTTGGGCGTCGGGGTGTTGCCGCAACAGGCGGCGCGCGCGCTGCCGGCCAATTGCGTGTCGCGTCACCTCGAGCTGGGGGCGTATGAGGCCAGTACCGGACTGGCCTGGACCGAGCTGGACAGCGCGGTGAAGATCACCCTGTTCAGCCTGATCATGGAATTATTCGCGCAGTGATTGTTTCGTCCGGTGAAATGCTCGATTGTAAATCCTGATGATTCTCTCGATCAGTGCAGCGGCGGAAGATGCGGGCGTCGATCCCCCATCCTTGGAGCCTTTCATGTCTCAGTCTGCGATCAAACTGTATGGTTTCCCACTGTCTGGCCACTCCCACCGCGTGGAGCTGATGTTGTCGCTGTTGGGGCTGCCCCGCGAATTTATTCTGGTTGACCTCAAGCACGGCGCGCAGAAAGCCCCGGACTTTATGGCCCGCCTCAACCCCTTCGGCCAGGTGCCGGTGATCGATGACAACGGCACGGTGTTGGCCGATTCCAATGCGATCCTGGTCTACCTCGCGAACACCTACGGCGACGGCCGCTGGCTGCCGAGTGATCCTGTCGGCCAGGCGCGCGTGCAGCGCTGGCTGTCGGCCGCGGCCGGTCAACTTCACGCCGGGCCGGCGGCCGCGCGACTGGCCGTGGTGTTTGGCGCCGAGGTCGATACCGTCACCGCCATCAGTCGCTCGCACGCGCTGCTGACGCTGGTGGAGCAGCAACTGGCCCAAAGCCGCTTCCTGGCCAGCGAACAGCCGAGTATTGCCGATATTGCCTTCTACACCTACGTCGCCCACGCGCCGGAAGGCAATGTGTCGCTGGCCGACTACCCTCAGGTGCGGGCCTGGCTTGCCAGCATCGAGGCCTTGCCGGGCTTTGTCGGCATGCCGCGCACGGCAGTGGGGCTGCAAGCGCAGTAAATGATCTGTGGCTAGAAGAGTGAGCGCCGATGGACCGATTTCATGAAATGCAGGTATTTCTCGCGGTCGCCGAGGAGGCGGGCTTCGCTGCTGCCGCACGCCGCCTGAAAACCTCGCCGCCCAGCGTGACCCGGGCCATTGCCGCCATGGAGCAACGCATCGGCACGCAACTGCTGTCGCGCACCACGCGCAGCCTGCACCTGACCGAAGCCGGCCAGCGTTACCTGGAAGATTGCCGACGCATCCTCGCCGAACTGAACGAGGCCGAGGCAGCGGCGGCAGGCAGTTATTCCATCCCGAGCGGTCAGCTGACGCTGACCGCGCCCGTGCTGTTTGGCGAGTTGTATGTGGCGCCGGTGCTGGGCGATTACCTGGACCGTTTTCCGCGGGTGAGCATCAACGCCTTGCTGGTCGATCGCGTGGTGAACATGGTCGATGAAGGCGTGGAGGTGGCCGTGCGCATCGGCCATCTGCAAGAGCCGGGGCAGCAGGCGATCAAGGTGGGTGAAGTGCGCCGCGTAGTGTGTGCTGCGCCAGGGTATCTCGACCAGCACGCAAGGCCGGCGCGGCCAGAGCAACTGCATGAAGCGAAGATTGTCACGTCGTCCTCCAGCCAGTTGGTGAGCGAGTGGCGGTTTGTCGACGGCGGCCAGCCGCTGACCGTGCCTATCGAGCCGCGTCTGGTGGTCACGGCCAATAACGCGGCGATCCACCTGGCGCGGTTGGGTTGGGGCATGACGCGGGTGCTGTCCTATCAAGTCGCAGGGGCGGTGGCGGCGGGCGAGCTGGAGATTGTGCTGGAGGAATTCGAGCCGGCGCCACTGCCGATCCAGGTGGTGTTCCAGAAGAGCGGCCGGGTACCGGCCAAAATCCATACCTTTGTCGACTTTCTCACCCACCGCCTCGGGCAGGACGCGGCCCTGAACCCGGCGTTGAAGCGGCGCAGTTGATGGAACGTTATCGCGACATGCAGCTGTTTGCGGCGCTCGCCGGGCAACCGAGCCTGGCCTCGGCGGCCCGTCACGCACACGTCTCCAGCCCGACCCTGATGCGTGCGATTGCGCGTGTGGAGGCGCGCCTGCACGCGCAGTTGCTGCAACGCAGTACGCGAGGTGTGAGCCTGACCGACGCGGGCAGCGTCTACCTGGCCGACTGCCTACGCCTGCTGGCCGCGGTGGACGCCGCCGAAGCCTCGGCCCAGGGTTTGCACGCGCAGCCTCAGGGCAACCTGCAAGTCTTTCTGCCGTTTCTGTTCAGCCGCTACGTCATGGCGCCGGTGTTGGCTGGCTATATGGAGCGCTACCCCGACGTGCGTCTCGTCGCCCGCTATCACGACTATTACCCCAACCTGCATGAAGAGGGGTTGGACGTGGCAATCCTGGTTGGTGAACTGCCCAGTTCGTCACTGATCGCCCGAAGGGTGGGGCAGGTGTGCCCGATTCTCTGCGCCAGCCCCGATTACCTGGCCGCTCACGGCGAGCCGGCGCATCCCGACGACCTCAAGCAGCATCGCCTGATCGCCAGTGCCGATCAGGTTGACTGGGGCTTCAAAGGCGGCTCATTAAAGGCGCGCGCACGCTTGAGTTGCACCACGGTGCAGGGCGCGATCAATGCCGCTGTGCACGGTGCGGGGCTGATTCGCTGCCTCAGCTACCCGGTGCATGAACAGTTGGCGAGCGGCCAGTTGCGTCGCCTGCTACCGGCCTTTGAACTGCCGGCGCTGGCGGTGCACGTGGTGTACCGCGAAGGCCGCAACGCGCCGATGCGCGTGCGCAGTTTTGTCGATCACTGCGTGGCAGCGCTGCGGGATCATCCGGCGTTTCAGTTGGCGTAATGCTGGATTGCCAAGCGTGGGCATTCTCTTGATGGGTGACAGGGCGCAGCATTCACTCATCGAACCTGAGGAGTGCGCCATGAACCAGATCGAACCCTCCCCCTGGCATGCCGGCGAACGGCAGATGCAGCAAAGCGCCGGCGTTGCCGAGCGCATGGCAGTCGTGGGGCCCAAGGTGATCCGCGACCATTTACCGGAGCAGCATCGGGATTTCTATCCGCTGTTGCCCTACTTGATGCTCGCGGTGGTGGATGCGCAGGGCATCCCTTGGGCGACGCTGCTAGAAGGCGCGCCGGGGTTTGCCCATTCACCCGACCCGCACACGTTGCAGATCGACAGCTTGCCGTCCAAAGGCGATCCGGCGCTGGCTGCGTTACACCGCGGTGCGTCCGTGGGCCTGCTGGGCATCGACCTCACTACCCGCCGCCGCAACCGCATGAACGGGCGCGTGGGCAGCCTTGGTCGCGCTGGCTTTTCGGTTGATGTGGTGCACACGTTCGGCAACTGCCCCAAGTACATTCAACGGCGCCCGGTCGAGGGGATCGCGCGCAAACCCGGCACCTTGGTCGAGCCCTTGAACGGACTGGATGACGCCGCGCAAGACTTGATCCGCAACGCTGACACCTTCTTTGTCGCAAGCTACGTTGACGAGGAGGGCGCACGCTCGGTAGACGTCTCCCATCGCGGCGGCAACACCGGCTTCGTGCGCGTCGACGGCAATGTGCTGACCATTCCCGACTTCGCCGGCAATCTGTTCTTCAACACCCTGGGCAACCTGTCGGCCAATCCGGTGGCGGGGCTGTTGTTTATCGACTTCGAATCGGGCGATGTGCTGCAGATTGCCGGGCGCACCGCGCTGATCCTCAGCGGCCCAGAGGTGGCCATGTTCGACGGTGCCCAGCGGCTATGGACGCTGACCGTGGAGCATGCGGTACGGCGCCCGGCAGCGTTGGCATTGCGTTGGCAGTTTGCCGAGTTCTCGCCGTTCAGCCTGGCGATGGGCCGTTGGCTGTGACTTGCAGCGCGGCCGGAGTGGTTGCCGCAAGCCGGCCAGGCGCATCCCTTGGCATTCGTGCCCGCCGGTTAATATTCAATTGCGCCACTGCCGGTGTTTACCCGCGCTCCATCACGCAATACTCCGTCGGGATTTTGCCCCGAGGTTTCAACCATGAATGTACCGAGCCGCCTTGCGCTCCTGATCTGCGCTGCCACTGCTCTCACCGCCTGTGGTGAATCGTCCAAGTTGCCGTTCCAGGCCAGCGTTGGCCCCACCCCGCAATTACCGGAACCCAGCACGTCGCTGATCCCCACACTCAACGTCTCAAAGGCCGTCGGTTGGCCCGGCAACGCCCAGCCCACGGCGCCTGAAGGTTTCACCGTGACGGCGCTGGCCGACAATCTCGACCACCCGCGCTGGGTCTACACCTTGCCCAATGGCGATGTGCTGGTCGCCGAAAGCAATCACCCCCCGATGCCCGAAGGCGCCACTGACGGCGGCACGGGCTTGATCGCCTGGGCACGCCGTACCGCGATGGGGTTTGTGATGGGCAGGGTTGGCGCCGATACGCCCAGCGCTAACCGCATCACCTTGCTGCGCGACGCCGATCACGATGGTCACGCCGAAGTACGCACCGAGTTCCTTGCCGGCCTGACATCGCCTTTCGGCATGGCGCTGGTGGGCGATGAGCTGTACATCGGCAACGCCGACGCGGTGGTCAAGGTGCCGTATACCTCGGGCCAGACCCATATAGACGCCACGCCGGTAAAGGTCACCGAGCTGCCGGCCGGGATCAACCATCACTGGACCAAAAACCTGCTGGCCAACCCGGACGGCACGCGGCTCTATGTGACCGTGGGTTCCAACAGCAATGTCGGTGAAAACGGCCTCGACGCCGAAGAAGGCCGCGCCGCCATTTGGGAACTGGACCTCGCCAGCGGTAAGAAGCGCGTGTTCGCCAGCGGCTTGCGCAACCCCAATGGCCTGGCCTGGAAGCCCGGCTCCACACAACTGTGGACAGTGGTCAACGAGCGTGACGAAATCGGCAGCGACCTGGTCCCCGATTACCTCACCTCGGTGCAGGACGGCGCGTTCTACGGCTGGCCGTGGAGCTACTACGGCGCCCACGTCGATGTGCGCGTGCAACCGCCGCGTCCGGACAAAGTGGCCCAGGCCATTGCCCCCGACTACGCCCTTGGCACGCACGTCGCGCCGCTGGGCCTGACCTTCTCGGATGCGCGCGGCATGCCGACGGCGTTCGCCGATGGCGTGTTTGTCGGTGAGCACGGTTCGTGGAACCGCAACCCGCAGGCCGGTTACAAGGTGGTGTTCATTGCCTTCAAGGACGGCAAACCCGCTGGCACGCCGGTCGACTTCCTGACCGGTTTTCTGAATGCCGCGGGCCAGGCCCAGGGCCGGCCGGTGGGTGTGACCCTCGACGCGCAAGGCGCGTTACTGGTGGCAGACGATGTGGGCAACAAGGTGTGGCGGGTGGCACAGCGCAATCCTTGAACGCTGCACAAAGGATGTGGCTAGCCCACATCCAAACCCGCTTTATTTTGCCGTCGCCAGCACTGGCGTATCCCCCCACGCGCCCCCCAGCGCGGTATACAGATTCACCTCCGCCACCAACTGTGCCAGCCGGTCGACAATCAGCGCTTGTTGCGAACTGAACAACGAGCGCTGTGCATCAAGAAACGTCAGGTTGCTGTCCACGCCGCTGCGGTAACGGTGTTGGGCCAGGTCGTAATAGGCCTGGTTGGCCGCGACGAAATCGCGTTGTGCATCCAGCTGGTCATTAAAGGTCTGGCGGGCGGCGAGGCCGTCGGCGACTTCCTGAAAAGCCGTCTGGATCGACTTTTCATACTGGGCCACGGTGATGTCCTTTTGCAGTTTTGCGTAGTCGAGACTCGCGCGCAGGCTGCCGGCGTTGAAAATCGGCAGGTTGATCTGCGGCTGGAAAGTCCAGGTGCCCGAGCCGCCCTTGAACAACCCCGACAGCTGCGTGCTGGTGCTGCCGGCGTTGGCCGTGAGGGTCACGGATGGAAAGAACGCCGCGCGCGCCGCGCCGATATTGGCGTTGGCGGCCTGTAACTGATATTCGGCCTGGAGAATATCCGGGCGCCGTTGCAGCACGTCGGACGGCAGCCCTGCGGGCACGCGCGCCACCAGTTCATCGGCGAGCGGTCGCGCGGGCAAACGCTCATCCACCGGCGCGCCCACCAGCAGGGCGAGGTTGTTCAGGTCCTGGGCGACCTGGCGTTCATAACGGGCCACGCTCGCACGCGTGCTTTCCACTGCGGTGCGCGCTTGCACCACGTCCAGCGCCGAGGCCTTGCCCGCGCTTTTGCTGCGGCTGGTGAGCTGCCAGCTGTGGTCGTCGGCTTCCAGGGTTTGCTGGGCCAGGGCCAGCAGTTCCTGGTCGGCGCGCCAGGTCAGGTACGCATTGGCGACGTTGGCCACCAGGCTCAACTGCGCGCTGCGTCGTGCCTCTTCGGTGCCCAGGTACGTGAGCATCGCCTGTTCGCTGAGGCTGCGCACACGGCCGAACAAATCCAGTTCATAAGCGCTGAGCCCCAACGTGGCGGAATAATTGGAAGTAATCGCAGACTTGCCGGTGCCGGTCACATCGCCTGGCAACTTTTGGCGTTTGCCGGCGCCTGTGGCGGACAGGGCCGGGAACAGGTCCGCACGCTGGATGCGGTACTGCGCCTGGAACGCCTGCACATTCAGCGCCGCAACGCGCAGGTCGCGGTTGTTGAGCAGCGCATTGGCGATCAACTGCTGCAAGGCAGGGTCGTGGAACACATGCTGCCAGTCCTGTGTTATCGCCACGGTGCCCGATTGCGCCAGGCGGTAAACCCCGCTTTGCGGGTACTGCGCAGGCACAGGCGGCGCTGGCCGCTGGTACTCGGGGATCAGCGAGCAACCGCCGAGCATCCAGGCCATGCCTACCGTTGTGAGCATCGCTTTGTTCATCAGGCGCCAACCATCCATTTGGCCAGGCCATGTCGGCCACTGACGCCCAACTTGGCAGCGGCGCGTTTGAGGTAGGTTTCAATCGAGCTGTTTTTCACGCTGAGTTTTTCCGCCATTTGCGGCACGGTGCCGCCGGTCAACAGGCCCAGGCACACTTCCTGCTCACGCGCCGAGAGGGTGATATCGCTTAACGACAAACGCTTGTAGAACTCGCGCTGCAGCTGCGATTGCTCCAGCGGGTTGTGCGCCGGCTCGATCTCGGTGTGCGGTGCCTGGCGCAGGATCTGCGCGTGCCGTTCCATCAACGGCAGCAGGGTGTCCGACAGGCACTTGAGAAACGACAACTGCGCCAGCGAAAACCCTGGCTGGGTTGGCGGGCGATAGAACGAAATCACGCAGCGTCGATTGCCCTGGCGCGACACCAGGTTGCACTGGTGTGAGCTGCCGCGCGGGTGCGCACTGTTGGCCTTGGCCTTCATCTGAATCAGCAGCGGGTCCTGCATGCGCAGCATTTGCCGCAGCAGCGGGTGATCCTTGATGGGGTGCAGGGTCTGCGGCGCAGACAGGTCATTTTTAACGCCGGCGCTGCCCAGGAGCTTGATCTCGCGCACGCTGTCGCGCAGCTCGTCGAGCGTCCATTCACTGAGGTCCACCAGATGAATCGGCACCCACTTGTCCACGAGGTGCAACATGTTGGCGGCGAAGTGCTGGTGGCCACTGCTTGAAATCAACTCACCCATTTCGGCGTAGAAATGCGGGCTCTGTGTGTCGCCAATACTGCGGGTCAGACTCATAGCCATCTCATCCTTGATGTCGAAAACCGTCGACGGGGCGCCCTGGGTTTGTGAGGCGCGGTCCGTGCTCCTTGAACGTAATTCGGCGTTCGAGATTTTATTTAGCCATAGGGATTTGTCCTACGTATGCAGCGGAAACGAGGGACACAACCTGCCATAAAAACCACGTCATTAATTCGACGTTTCTGACGGCTTATTCCGCCCACGAAAAACTGCCTATCGTCTTTAGATTTAATTAAATTATTGATTTATATGGAAAATATAATTTTTTAAACGAACCCTTTAAGCATTGGTAGCGGCCACAAATAGCCAATTTCCTACAAACGTTTAATCGATTCAGCAATGAACCCTCAGCCAAGGCCGTTTTGCGCCTTTCTGATGTCCGGGTTTCGGGTGACAGACAGCCCCGAACCCCCATGCTCAAATCCGGCAATTTCGGCGAAATGGGCCCTCGCGCGGCCAGTGCCTGACCTCCCATGAGAAGGATCTTATGACGCATCTCACCCGCCAGCCGGCCAGCTTCCCCCTCACCGCTGCCCAACAGGACATCTGGCTCGACCAACTGCGTGTGGGCGACTCACCGCTGTACAACATCGGCGGCTATGTCGATTTTGCCGGGCCGGTGGTCCCCGATTTGATCCAGCGCGCGGTCGAGCGGCTGGTGGCCAAACACGATGCGTTGCGCACCCAGCTGCATAGCGACGACCAGGGTCTGCCTCGGCAAACCTTCGTCCCTGCCATGGCGGTGGAAGTGGGGCAGTACGATTTCTCTGCGCTGCCCGACCCGCAGGTCGCGACCCAGGCATTGATGCAGGCGCAAATGGCCCGCCCGTACGCCATGAGCGGTGAACCGCTGTTTCGGTTTTTCCTGGTCAAACTCGACGATGACCACTACCGTCTCGGTACCCAGGCTCACCACCTGATCCTCGACGGCTGGGGCTTTGGCCAGATGCTGCAATCCCTGGCTCGGCTGTACAGCGACCTGGAGCAAGGTCGGCAACCGGAGCCACTGGCGCCGTCCTATATCGACTTCATCGACACCGACCAGCGCTACTTGCAATCGGCGCGTTACGCCCGTGACCGCGCCTATTGGCTGGACAAATACCAGGTGCTGCCCGCGCCGCTGTTGACGCCTCGGCACAACGCGCAGGCGCCGAGCAATACGCTGGTGCAAGCGTTCCCGGTGGCGCTGCTCAACCGCATGGAACAAGTGGCCAACCGGTATCAGGCCTCGGCCTTTCATGTGTTGCTGGCGGCGATGTACGTGTATTTCACCCGCACCAGCCAACGCGATGAATGGGTGGTGGGGTTGCCGATCCTCAACCGCTCCAACGCGCGTTTTCGTTCTACCGTGGGTTTGTTCACCCAGGTGAGTGCGGTGCGTTTTCAGTTCAGCCAGCACTTGCCCTTCAGCGCCTTGGTGCGTGGCATACGTGACCAGCTCAAGCAGGATTTCCGTCATCAACGCTTCCCGTTGAGCGAGATGAACCGTGAGCTGGGCCTGCGGCGTACAGATCGCGGTCAGTTGTTCGACCTGTCGGTGTCCTTCGAGCAGGACGACCACGACCTGCGTTATGGTCAGGTCCAGGCCCGCGCGATCAAGGTTTCCAACCATCATGAGCCGCTGCCGATTGCTATCCACCTGCGCAGCAACCGTTACCAGGACACCGCGTGCCTGCATTGCGTGTACAACGAGGCGTATTTCCAGCACGACGACGTGAAAGCGATGGCGCAGCGCTTTACCTGGCTGCTGGAGCAGGGCCTGGAAGACACCGCGCTGATCGTGGGTGAGTTGTCCCTGGTCACGCCCGCCGAACAGGCCCAATTGCTGCGTTGGAATGCCACCGCACAACCCGCCACCGAGCCGCAAACCCTGCACGCGCGCATAGAAGCGCAAGCCGCACGCACGCCGCAGGCCATCGCGGCGGTGCACCAGGGCCGGCAACTGACCTACGCCCAGCTCGATCAACAGGCCAATGCGCTGGCCTGGCAGTTGCTCGAACACGGCGTGCAGCTGGACGATCGCGTGGCGATTGTGGCCCGGCGTGGCCTGGACACCTTGGTGGGATTGTTGGCGATCCTCAAATCCGGCGCCTGTTATGTGCCCGTGGACCCGGCCCATCCTGCCGAACGCCTGAACTACCTGTTGCACGACAGTGCGCCCGTGGCGGTGCTGACCCAGCAGGATTTGCTGCATCGCCTGCCTTTGCTGGACGTGCCGGTCATCCGCCTGGAGCACCCGGCCGGGCACCTGGGCGAGAGTCCGCGGGTCGCCGTCACGCCGTCGAACCTTGCCTATGTGATCTACACCTCCGGCTCCACCGGGCAGCCCAAGGGCGTGATGGTCGAGCACCATACGGTGGCGAACCTGGTGGACTGGCATTGCCGGGCGTTCGACCTGCGCGCCGGCAGCCACACGGCCAGCGTGGCCGGCTTCGGGTTTGATGCGATGGCCTGGGAAGTCTGGCCGGCACTGTGTGTGGGCGCGACGCTGCACCTGCCGCCGGCACAGGATGACGCGCAGGACGTCGATGCATTGCTCAGTTGGTGGCGCGCGCAGCCGTTGCAGGTGTGCTTTTTGCCGACGCCGGTGGCCGAGTACGCCTTCAGTCAGCGCCTGGAACACCCTACATTGCGTACATTGCTGATCGGCGGCGACCGTCTGCGCTCGTTCAGCCGAACGCAGACCTTCGACGTGATCAACAACTACGGCCCCACCGAAGCCACGGTGGTCGCCACCTCCGGGCGTGTCGAAGTGGGCGGGCCGCTGCATATCGGCGCACCGATCGCCAACGCCTGCGTTTACTTGCTTGATGAGCAGCAACGCCCGGTGCCCATCGGTGTGGCGGGGGAGTTGTACGTCGGCGGCAAGGGCGTGGCGCGCGGGTATCTCAACCGTCCGGAACTGACCGGCGAACGCTTTCTCGATGACCCCTTCAGCAACGGCCGGATGTACCGCACTGGCGACCTGGCCCGTTGGCTGCCCGACGGCAATCTCGAGTACCTGGGCCGCAATGACGATCAGGTGAAAATCCGCGGCGTGCGTATCGAGCTGGGGGAAATCGAATCTGCGCTGGCCACGCACCCGGCCGTCATGGAAGCCGCCGTGCTGTTTCGTGAGGGGCAATTGCTGGCGTGGTATGTCGAACGCGCCAGCGTCACTGTCGAATCGCTGCGTGCCCATCTGCAAGCCTCGTTGCCTGACTACATGCTGCCGGCGGCCTACGTGAAGCTGGCGGCTTTCCCGCTCACCGCCAACGGCAAGCTCGACCGCAAGGCCTTGCCGGCGCCCACACAAGCGGCTTTCGTGACGCGGTTGTTTGAGGCGCCACGCGAAGGCGTGGAAACCACCCTGGCGCAGATCTGGACGCAATTGCTGCACGTGCAGCAGGTAGGGCGCCATGATCATTTCTTCGAGTTGGGCGGGCACTCGCTGCTGGCGGTGCAACTGGTGCAACGCATGCGTGATGCCGGGTTGCGCGCCGACGTGCAGGTATTGTTCGGCCAGCCCACCCTGGCAGCGTTGGCGGCGGCCAGTGCCGGCAGCGACAAACAGGTGCCGGCTAACCGCATCCCGTCGGGTTGCACGCACATCACGCCAGACATGCTCGCACTGGCCGACCTGGATCAGCCCGGCATTGATCGCATCGTCGCCGGCATTCCCGGAGGGGCGGCCAATGTGCAGGAAATCTACCCGCTGGCGCCGTTGCAGGAGGGCTTGCTTTACCACCACCTCACCGACGAGCGCGACCCCTACCAGCAACATGCGCTGTTCAGTTTCGCCAGTCGCGCGCAGCTCGACGCGTTTGCCCAGGCGTTGCAACAGGTGATCAACCGTCACGATATCCTGCGTACCAGCCTGGTTTGGGATGCCCTGGACCAGCCCATGCAAGTGGTGTGGCGCGATGCACAATTGCGGGTTCAACCCCTGCGCGAACAACATCAGCCACTGGACTTGCGCCAGGCGCCGCTGATGGCCCTGGATTACGCCGAAGAACCGCACAACCGGCGCTGGGTTGCCAAACTGCGTTTCCATCACCTGGTCAACGACGCCACCTCAACCACTGTGCTGGTGGACGAAATTCGCGCGCACCTGCTTGGGGAGCAGGCGCAACTGCCGGTGCCGGTGCCGTATCGCAATGTGGTCGCACAGACCCGGGCGCCGGAACGACAGGCCGCCCACGAGGCGTTCTTCCGCGAGCGCCTGGCGGATGTCGACGAGCCGACCCTGGCGTTCGGCTTGCAGGAGCGGCAGGCGGACCGCGCTGAAATCGAGGAGTCCGAACAACCCCTCGGCGACGTGCTCAACCAACGCCTGCGGGCCCAGGCGCGTGCCCTTGGCGTCAGCGCTGCCAGCCTGTTTCATCTGGCCTGGGCGCACGTGCTCAGCCGTGTCGCGGGCCGCGATGACGTGGTGTTCGGCACCGTGCTGCTCGGCCGTCTGCAAGCCGGCGAAGGCGCTGATCGCGCGCTGGGCATGTTCATCAATACCTTGCCGTTGCGCGTGCGCCTGGCCGGGCAAACCGTGCTCGATGCGCTCAACGACACCCACACCCAGCTCAGCGCGTTATTGGCCCATGAACAGGCTTCGCTCGCATTGGCCCAGCGTTGCAGCAGTGCGTCGCCGCTGTTCAACAGCCTGCTCAACTACCGTCACACCGACGCCGACCCACGCCTGAACCTGGTGCCGGGCATTGCGTTGCTCAGCAGTGAAGATATCGTCAGTTACCCGTTGATGCTCACCGTTGACGACGTTGCCAGCGGCTTTCGGCTCAAGGCCAAGGCGCCGCGCAAGGTTGGCGCCGAGCGACTGTTGGCGTACCTCGACACGACCCTGCATGGCCTGGCCCATGCCCTTGAACACGCACCGGCCACGCCATTGCGCACGGTGCCGGTGCTGCCTGCCAGCGAGCTGCACCGGCTGTTGGTGGACCTTAACGCCACTGAAACCGACTACCCCGAAACCCTTACCGTGCAGGCGCTGTTTGAAGCCCACGCGCGGCACATTCCCCATGCCATTGCGGTACAGGCCGGCGAACTGCAACTGACCTACCGCGAGCTTAATGAGCGCGCGAATCAGCTGGCCTTTCACCTGCGTGAACGCGGGGTTGAGCCGGATTCGCGGGTGGCGCTGTGTGTCGAACGCGGGCTGGACCTGGTGGTGGGTTTGCTGGCGATTCTCAAGGCGGGCGGCGCCTATGTGCCGCTCGACCCTGGCTATCCGCGCGAGCGCCTGGCCTACATGCTCAACGACAGCCAACCGGTGGCCCTGCTAGTGCACGCCGCCACCCGCGACGTGCCGGGCGCGGTGTCTGTCCCGGTGATCGACTTTGACCAGAACGCCTGGAGCCAGGCGCCCATCGGCAATCCGTCGGTGCCCGGCTTGAGCGTCGCCAACCTGGCCTACGTGATGTACACCTCGGGCTCCACCGGCACGCCCAAAGGCGTGATGATCGAACATCGCGGCCTGGGCAACCTGATGCACTGGGGCTCCCGGCTGTGCCCGAATGCCGAAGGCGGCGCGTTGTTGCAACGTGCGCCGTTCAGTTTCGACGGCTCGGTGTGGGAGTTGTTCTGGCCGCTGGCCAACGGCATGCGCCTGGTCCTTGCGCGGCCCGACGGCCACCGTGAACCGGCTTATCTGGCGCAAGTGATCCGCGAGCAGCAGATCACGGTAATCAAGTTCGTGCCGGCAATGTTGCAGCAGTTTCTCGAGCTGGAAGAGTCGGCGTTGTGCACCAGCCTCACCGACGTGCTCTGCGGCGGCGGCGAACTCACCGAAGCCCTGGCCCGTGGCGTGCAGGCGCGCTTGCCCAAGGTGCGTTTGCATAACGTCTACGGGCCCACCGAAGCCACGGTGGACAGCAGCGCGTGGACGTTGGAACCCGGCGATCCGGTGCCGGCCTTGCAGTTGCCGATTGGCCGTGCGATCAACAACACGCGCCTGTATGTGCTCGACGAACACGATGCGCCGGTGCCGTTGGGCGTCAGCGGCCAGTTGCATATCGGCGGCGTTGGCGTAGCGCGGGGTTATCTGGGGCTGGAGCAGATGACGGCCGAGCGCTTTATCGACAGCCCGTTCGTGGCGGGTGACCGGCTGTACCGCACGGGCGATCTGGTGCGTTACTTGCCGGACGGTAATCTGGAATTTCTGGGGCGCAATGACTTTCAGGTCAAGCTGCGCGGGGTGCGCCTGGAGCTGGGGGAGATCGAGTCACGTCTGGCGGCGCATCCGGCGTTGCGCGAAGTGGCGGTGCTGATTCGCGATGAGCGGCTGGTGGCCTACTTCACCCTGCGCGCTCAGGCGCCGAGCCTGGAGGCCTTGCGTGCGTATGTGCTGGAGCAATTGCCGGAGTACATGGTGCCGGCGGCTTTTGTGCAGCTTGAGGTATTGCCGCTTAATCCTGCCGGTAAGCTTGATCGCAAGGCGCTGCCTGAGCCGGGGTTGGAGGCGGTGGTCAGCCGTGCGTATGAAGCGCCGGTTGGTGAGGTGGAAACCTTGATGGCGGGGATTTGGGCGCAGGTCTTGAAGTTGGAGCGGGTAGGGCGGCATGACCATTTCTTCGAGCTGGGCGGGCATTCGTTGCTGGCGGTGAGTTTGGTGGCGCGTATGCGCAAGGCGGGGTTGGATGTGGATGCGCGGATGTTGTTCAGTCAGCCGACCTTGGCGCAGCTTGCAGCCTGCACTGCGACACGGGTGGAGGGTGTGGATGTTGTGCAGACGGCTATTCCGCAGCTTGGTCGGCGTCGGCGGATTTGAGTGGGGGGGGCTTTTGGGGGGAGTACATATCCGTTGCTGCGGTAACGGCGGCTGGCGGTTCCGCTCTTACAGCGGGTCACTTTTGGCAAACGCCCGGAATGCCGGCCCAGCCAAAAGTAACCAAAAGGTCTTTGCCCCACCACTCGGCACCTCGCCCAGGCTCGGTGTGCCCTCACTCCGGCTTGAATCCGTGGGCCGCCGCGACGGGCCATCCATGGCCCAACGCGGCTAACCCGGCGTCCTGCCGGGTTACCCACGGATTCAAGCCTGCGTTCGGCCAGCGTGGTTGACGGGGCCTGTCAGATCAAAGTCAAAAGCAGATCAAGAGCAGAGCACGGCGGCCTAGTAGCCGACCTGAGTGGTTGAAGCAAAAGCGGATCAAAAGCACAGCAACACACGTCTATCTGATGCACAGAGTTCTAAATGTGGGAGCGGGCTTGCTCGCGAATGCGGTGGGTCAGTCAACTCATGTGTCACTGACACACCGCCTTCGCGAGCAAGCCCGCTCCCACAAGTTGACCGAGTGCAGCCGCCAGCACTGCACCGCTCTGCTTTTGCTTTTCTGTGGGAGCTGGCTTGCCTGCGATGCAGACACCTCGGTGCGTCAGGCATAACCAGTAGATACCACCGCAGGCAAGCCCGCTCCCACAATTTGACCGAGTCCCGCCTCCAGCACCGCACTGCTTTGTTTTTCTGTGGGAGCTGGCTTGCCTGCGATGCAGACACCTCGGTGTATCAGGCATAACCAGTAGATGCCATCGCAGGCAAGCCAGCTCCCACATTGAATTGGGTTCAGCCTTCAAGATCAGGCCGGCTGTCAGGCCGCCTCGGCT
This sequence comes from Pseudomonas sp. MF6747, assembly GCF_963890955.1. Lineage (NCBI taxonomy): Bacteria > Pseudomonadati > Pseudomonadota > Gammaproteobacteria > Pseudomonadales > Pseudomonadaceae > Pseudomonas > Pseudomonas sp. MF6747. The sequence continues at coordinate 229,694 of NZ_CAWPSZ010000004.1, read as the reverse complement.
TTGCTTTTGCTTCTACCACTCAGGTCGGCTACTAGGCCGCCGTGCTCTGCTTTTGATCTTGATCTGCCTTTGACTTTGATCTTAGGCGCCCCGTTAAACCACGCTGGCCGAACGCAGGCTTGAATCCGTGGGTAACCCGGCAGGACGCCGGGTTAGCCGTGTTGGGCCATGGATGGCCCGTCACGGCGGCCCACGGATTCAAGCCTTCGTTCGGGCACACCGAGCCTAGGCGAGGTGCCGAGTGGTGGGGCAAGAGCCCTTTGGTTACTTTGGGGCTTTTCCAAAGTGACCCGCCGTAAGGGCGGAACCAAAAGCAGCCATCACCCAAATAACGGATATGCCCCCAATCACCCCAGCTCAGCCAACTCATAAACTCACTGACCCACCACCAGGCCCAACAAGCCCGACACCACTGCCCCCCCGAGCCGCACCAATCTTGCGTAACAGTGGCACCACCTGCGCCCCCACATGAATCGCCTCTTCCAAATGAGGAAAACCAGACAAGATAAAACTGTCTACCCCCAGTTGGTGATACTCCTCGATCCGCTCCGCCACCCGCGCATAGCTCCCCACCAACGCCGTGCCCGCACCCCCGCGTACCAAACCCACGCCCGCCCACAGGTTGGCCGACACCTCCAGCTCCCGCGCACCGCGGCCACGGCCTTGCATCAACTGCGTCTGGCGGCTCTGGCCGACAGACTCATAGGCGGCCATCTGCCGTTGCGCCTGGTCGATCGCGTCCTTGGGGATCTCCTCCAGCAACCGCTCAACATGCGCCCACGCCTGCTCATCGGTGGGCGCGGCGAACACATGCAGGCGCAGCCCGAAGCGCAGCGTGCGGCCCTGAGCGGCGGCCAGATCGCGCATGCGCTGGATGCGTTCGGCGATCATCACCGGCGGTTCGCACCACATCAAATAGGTTTGCCCATGGGCCGCGCCGACGCGTTCGGCGGCTTCGGAGGCGCCGCCGAAATAGATGGGCGGCACCACAGCGCCGGGCGCGATCGGCGTGTGGGTGCCGCTGCGGTAATAACGTCCGGGATGCGCCGAAGGCTGGCCGGCCCAGACAGCCTGGAATTGCTGCAGGAATTCAGCGGTGCGCGCATAGCGTTCGTCGTGTTCGAGAAAGTCGCCCAGCGAGCGCTGCTCGAAACGGCTGGAGCCGGTCACCACATGCAAGGCCAGGCGATTCTCGCTGAGCAATTGCAAAGTGGCGGCGCGGTGGGCGGTGTAGGCCGGCAATTCGGTGCCGGGCCGCAAGGTGAGCAGGAAGTTCAGGCGGCGCACTTCCTGGGCCAGCACGGCGGTGATCAGCCACGGGTCTTCGAAGCCGCTGGCGGTGGGCACCATGATGCCGTCAAAACCGGCCTGTTCGGTGGCGCGTACGATCTGGCGCAGGTAGTCCAGCGTCGGTGCGCGTTCGCCTTGCTGGAACAACCCGACCTTGGGCAGGCCGCTGCTGGTGAGGTGGCGGCCGTCGCCGTTGGTGGGCAGGAACCAGTCCAGCTGGATCGGTGGGCGTACATCATTGCTCATCGTGCAAGCGCTCCTTGCGCAAAAGGGGGACCACCTGTTCGCCAAAACGCAGTACTTCGCTGACCGCCGGGCCGCCTTCCAGGATCAGGTGGCTCAGGCCCAGCCCGTGCAGTTCCTGCAGGCGCGTGGCGACCTGTTGCGGGGTGCCGACCAGGATCAGCGGTTGCCCGGGCTGCAGTTGCAGCAAATTCGGGTGCACTTCCCATTGGCGCAACGGGTGGCGGGCACGGGGCAGGGTGGCCAGCGGTTCATCCGGCAGGTCCGGCACGGGCAGCAAGGTGGCAGCGGTTTCCCAGGCCAGGTCTTCGCTGTCGCCGAGAATCAGGCCGAAGGTGCAGGCAAACTCAAGGTCCGGTTGGCTCTGCCGCCAACCCTGTATTTGCTGGGCCAGCCAATGCGGATGCCCAGGCGCCAGCAGGCAGGTCTGGGCATGCGCGGCCACCAGCGTATGGCTCTGGCTGTCGTCCAGCACCAGCGCAGGCGCGGGCAACTCGCGGCGGGCGACGCCGGCGTTTTCCAGCTGGAAATACCGGCCTTGATAGTCCAGACCGCCGTTATTGGCTGTGAGCAGTTGCTGGAGGATGTCCAGGTATTCGCCGATGCGCTCGCTGCGCTGGTCGCGGTTGAGCCATTCGCCGAACGCGCTGCGCTCAGCGTTTGGCAGGTGCAGTTGCACGCGATGGCCGCTGATCGATTGCAAACTCTGCAGGGTGGTTGCCAGTGCTGCCGGCAGCATTACCTCTGGCGGCACGCTCACCGACAACTGCACCCGCCGCGTGTGCGCGCACAACGCTGCCGCCACACCCAGGCTGTCGGCGCACAAGGCACCCCCGGGTATCCACAGGCCATCGAGCCCGGCGTATTCAACCGCTTGGGCCAACTGAATCCATTGCCCCGGCCGCGCCGCCCAATCGGGCGTACACAGGGGCATCAGCCAGCTGAATTGAAGGGGCATTGGTGCGCTCCATTCTTCATCGTTTTTGCCAACCCAGCGCCGGGGCGATGTCCTTGGCGATGATTTCCAGGCGCTTGAGGATCTGCGCCTGGGTCGAGCTTTCGGCCTGGACCACGGCGATCACGTAATCAGCATAAGGCAGCAGCGACGGGTCGTGCTGCAAGCTTTCGATCACTTCATCGGGATGGCCGTGGTGCACGTTCATCAGGCGCAGGTGTTCCTGCAGGTCCAGCGCCTCGTTGATCAGGCCTTCGCGTTGCAGGCGCGGGATGTGCCGCTCGATGTCCACCGCCAGTTCAGCCTGGGAGCTGGCGCGGCTGTCGGCCGGGAAGATCGCGCGGACCACGCCAATGCGCGGCGCGCGCTCAGCGTGCGACCAGGCGTGCAGGTAGGCATCGGCCAGCGGTTTTTGCACCGTGAGTGGGTCATGTGTGGCGGTGCCCAGCAGCAGGCCGTTGCCTTGCTGGGCGGTGTAGAGGGCGCCGTCGAGGCTGGCGTGGGAATGCCACAGTCGCGCACTCAAGCCGGGCGCGGGCGGTTGCAAGGTCAGTTCGCCGCTCAGTGGTTGGCCTTGCAGCAGATGCTGCAGGCGCTGCTGACGCTCGGCGAAATCCGCCTGGCGCCGGCTCGGGTCACGGTCGAAGGCGCTGAAGTTGTCGAGGTTGGCGCCGCCGCTGCCCAGGCCCAACTGCACGCGACCGCCGCTCAAGGCGTCGAGCACGCTGGCGTCTTCGGCCAGGCGGATCGGGTCTTCGAACGGCAACACAATCACCCCGGTGCCCAGTTCGATCTGTCGCGTGCGCTCGGCCACCGCCGCCAGCAACACCAAGGGTGAAGGCAAGCGGCCGAAGCCATTGCTCAGGTGGTGCTGGGCAATCCAGCCGCCGTCGAAGCCCAGCGCTTCGGCGACTTCAAACTGCTCGATCAGGTCGCGGTAGACCTGTTGTGGATCCTCACCAAAGGCGTGGCTGAGAAAGCCCAGTTTAAAACTCATGACAGGTTTCCTGTGGCCAGGGTCGGTCGCCAGCCAAGGGCCGGGGCGATGTGTTCGCGGATGATTTCCAGAGCGCGCAGGGCATCGCGCAACGGCGTGCTGACGGTCTGCACTTGCAGGATCAACTGGTCGTGGGCGCTCAACGTCGGGCCTTGCTGCAGCTGTTCGATAATCTGCGCCACCGGGCCGTGCAGCACGCCGAGGCGCTTGAGGGTGGTGTCGAAGTCGGCGTCAATCTCGCCCTTGAACACACCGATACTTTGCTGGCGCTGCACATAGGCGAGGATGTCGCGGCGCGTGGCCTCATCGGGCGCAGGGAATAATGCCTGCACCCGTGCGATGCGCGCCGGTGTGCCGTTGTCGCCGGTCCAGGCGTTGCGGTAGCGCGTCACCAGTGCTGCACCGGCGTGCGCCGGCAGGTGCGGATTGGGCGCCATGATCAGCCCGTGACCGCGCTCGGCGACCAATTCCACCCGCGACGTGGCTTCCCACAGCCGGTGGCTCAAGCCGTGGGCGCGCGGCAGCAGGCGTGAACCGCTGTCGGTCAACGGCGCGTTGCCCAACGCATTAAGCAGCTGTTGCAGGTGCTGCTCGTAGTCGCGATGGCGGGCTTCATGCGCGCGGCCAAAAGCGACAAACGTCTCAGGATCAAAGCCGGCGCCAAGGCCTAATTCCAGACGGCCGTGGCTGAGTAAATCGAGCACCGCCGCATCTTCCGCCAACCGCAACGGCGCCTCCTGGGGCAACACGATAATGCCGCTGCCGAGGCTGATGCGCCGCGTGCGCTGGGCGATGGCGGCGAGCAACACCAGCGGCGAGGGCAGGCGCCCGTTTTCGCTGGCGAAATGGTGCTGCGCCACCCAGCCGCTGTCGAAGCCCAACTCTTCGGCAACCCTGAACAGTTCCAGCGTGTCGCGGTACACCTTGGGATCAGCGCTGGGGCTATAGACCCGACTCAGAAATCCCAGGGAAAAGCCTGCGCTCATGGTTTCATCTCCTGGGCCAATTGCTTTTGCAGCACGGGGCCAGCGCTGATCGACTCCGCAAGGCCGCTGAACGGGCTGATGGTCAGGTAGCCCTTGTTCAGCCACACCGCCTCATCGTTTTGCTGTGCAGCGCTGGCGGCGGAGCTGTACTGGAAGCCGATGCCCGGCTTGCCTGGCAGGTTGAATTGCTTGAGGTCGTCGGTGTACAGCGCTTCAAAACCCACATAGCTGCCGATGCGAGTGAGCTTCACGCCTTTGATCTGCGAGTCTTTGGGCAGGTTGATGTTCAGGCCCAGCCCTTTGGGCAGCAGCGCGCCGTCCGGCTGGCGATGTTGATCGAGGGCGTGCACCAGCTTCACGATCAACTGCGCGGCGCGTTGCGGATCGGCCTCTTTCAAGTCGGTACTCACCGCCAGCGCCGGCACTCCGGCCTGCAGCGCCACACTTGCGGCATTGAACGTGCCCGAGGCCATGTTGATCGCCCCCAGGTTGTTGCCGGGGTTGGGGCCGACGATGACTAGATCAGGGTGTGGCAGGATTTTATTCAGGCCCAGCAGCACCGCCATCACGGGCGTGCCACTGATCTGGATCTGCACCGCTTTACCGGCGCACTCGGCGCTCTGGCACAGGCCTTTTTCATGGGTGCTGATGAAGTAGCTGTCCGGGTAGGCCGGGTCGCTGTCGTGGCCGACGCTGACTTCGCGACCAAAAAAGAACGCGCCGCCACGCGCACTCTGGTCGCTTTGCGGCGCGGCAACTTTCACGTTGTGCCCCGCAGCCTTGAGTGCGGTGTACAGCGCGCGAATGTTCGGGTGCTGATAACCGTCGTCATTGCTCAGCAAGATGTTCAGGGCAAACGCCTTGGAGGCGATCAGGCTACCGACTGCCAGCATCCATGCGCTGCGCTTCATGCGGGGGCTCCTTGGGTAAAGCGGTTGGCCGGGCGTGGCAGGCCGAGGTTTTCGCGCAAGGTGCTGCCTTCGTATTCATGACGGAACAGCCCGCGCGCCTGCAGCAGCGGGATCACGCGTTCGACAAACAGCTCGATGGAACCGGGAAAATACGGGAAGAACACATTGAAGCCGTCGCAGGCGCGCGCCTGGAACCACGCCTGGAAATGGTCCGCCACATCCGTGGCGGTGCCGATCACCGGGTTGCCGCCGGCCAGGCGCAGGTACAGCTGGCGAATGCTCAGGTTTTCGCTGCGCGCCAGTTCCAGCACCTTGTCGCGACGGCTGCCGCGTTGGCCTACCGGTGTGTCCGGCAGCGGGCCGTCGAGGTCATGGCCGGACAGGTCGATGTCATCGCCCAGGGTGTCGGCGAGCAGGCGCAGGCCCAGTACCGGGTCGATCAGTGCCTGGAACTCCTCGAACAAGGCTTGGGCCTGTTCGCGTGTGTCGGCGATAAACGGCGTGACGCCGGGCAGGATTTTCACGTGATCAGGGTCGCGGCCAAAGGCGGCGGCACGTTGCTTGATGTCCTGATAAAACGCCTGCGCACCTTCAATGTTGTGCGCGTGGGCAAAGATCAGCTCGGCCACGCGCGCCGCCAACTGCTTGCCGGGCTCCGACGCGCCGGCTTGTACCAGCACCGGATGGCCCTGCGGCGAGCGCGCCACGTTGAGCGGGCCACGCACGGCAAAATGCGCGCCGCGATGGTTGAGGGTGTGCAGTTTGGCCGGGTCGAAATACTCGCCGCTGGCTTTGTCGCGGGTGAAGGCGTCGTCGTCCCAGCTGTCCCACAGGCCCTTGACCACGTCGTGGAATTCTTCGGCGCGCTGGTAGCGGTCACCGTGGTCCACGTGGTTTTCGCGGCCGAAATTCCAGGCTTCATCGCGGACCACTGAGGTCACCAGGTTCCAGGCGGCGCGGCCTTTGGACAGGTGGTCCAGCGAGGCGAATTTGCGCGCGATATGGTACGGCTCGTTGTAGGTGGTGGTGGCCGTGGCGATCAGCCCGATAGTGTGGGTGACGGCAGCCAGGGCCGACATCAAGGTCAGTGGCTCAAAGTGCTCGGCGCGCGCAGTGCGGCTCAGCGCATCGTGATGATGGCCCCACAGCGCGACCACGTCGGCTATGAACAGTGCATCGAATTTACCGCGCTCGGCGGTCTGGGCGATGTGTTTGAAGTGCTCGAAATCCAGGCTGGCATCGGCCTGGGCCAGCGGGTGGCGCCAGGCGGCGACGTGGTGGCCGCTGTTGGCCAGAAACGCGCCCAGTTTGAGTTGATCGGTGCGAGGGGTCATGCACAGGCTCCCATTCAGGTCAGGCACGGAGCCGACGAACCGGCCCCATGCGCTGGGTTAGAAGTTGTAGGTCACGCCGGTGTACCAATAGCCGCCGGTGGTGCCGTAAGGCGAGAAGTTGCCATAGGGGAAACCGCCCGAGCTGCTGGCCAGGTCAGTGCGCTCCGGGTACTTGTTGAACAGGTTGTTGGCACCGGCATTCAAGGTCACGGCCTTGGTCAGGTGGTAGTCGATGTTCACGTCGGTGATCCACGCCGGCGAGAAGGTACGGTCGTAGATCTCGGCGGTACCGTACTGCGTGTACTCGCCGTAGCGGGTCAGGTTGAGCGCCACTTCCAGCTTGTCGTAGGTCCAGGTGGTGCCCAGCAGCAGCTTGGATTGCGGCAGGCCGTACTTGAGGTTGCCCTGGCGCTGACGGTCGTAGCCACCGTCCGGGCCGAGGGCTTGCGCGGCGACGGCGGAGGCGTGGATGTCGTCGATCTGCGTGGTGTTCCAGTTGAACCCGGCGGAGTATTTGAGGTTGCCGTAGGCGCCGATGTCCTGGCGATAATCGCCGACCAGATCGACGCCGCGGGTGGTGGTGTCCAGGGCGTTGGTGAAGTAGGTGACCGCCTGGTTCGGGTTCAGCCCGGCGGCGGCGAGAATGGCGCTGATCTGCGGGGTGCCGCCCAGGTAGCCGGTCTGGGCGATGCGGTCCTTGATCTTGATCTGGTACGCGTCGAGGGTGATGTTGGTGGCATCGGTGGGCTGCAGGGTCAGACCGAGGCTGAAGTTGGTCGACTTCTCGGGCTTGAGGTTGCTGGCGCCCAGCGCCTTGGCCACGTCGGAGTTCACCGCCACGTTGCGGTAGTCGAACAGTTGGCCGTTGACGCTGGTTTGCGAGGTGGCGCTGTAGATCTGCTGGGCCAGCGACGGCGCGCGGAACCCGGTGCTGAAGGTGCCGCGCACGGCCAGGATCGGCGTCAGCTGGTAACGGGTCGAGAACTTGCCGTTGGTGGTGGTGCCGGAGCCGTCGTTGTAATGCTCATAGCGACCGGCCAGGTCCACGTGCCATTTATCGGTGAAATCCTGTCCGACCTCGCCGTATCCCGCCAGGCTGATACGGCTTTTTTCGGCGGCATCGGCCGGTGTGGTACCGGCGCCGGAAATCGTTCCTGGTGGAATGATTGACCCGTCGGCGCCAGTGCCGAATGGCCCGCTGGCGTAAGAGGCGACGTCGCCCTTGCCGATTTTGTAGTCCTCGTAGCGCTGCTCCAGGCCCCAGGAGATTTGCGTCGGCTTGTACAGGCCAAGGTCAAAGGCGCGGGTCAGGTCGAGGTTGTTGGTCCATTGGCTGAAGGTCTTCACGCCGGTGTCCACCGAGGTCGGCGACGTCGGGCCGTAGCTCAGGTTGTAGGTGTCGGTCAGCGTGGCGCGCGCATGGTCCTGGCCGTAGGTGCTGGACAAGTCGTAGTCCCAACCGGCCGCCTGGCCTTTACCGCCGAACGCGACCTGGAAATCATCTTCGATAAAGCGCAGGTTGTCTTCGATGCCTTCCGGGTACGGGGTCTGGATGCCGTTGAACGACGGTGGCTGGTGGAACGCCAGGGGCTTTTCCGAATTGCGATGGGTGAAGGTCGAGAACGAGTACAGGGTCAGCGCGTCGGCCACCGGCAGCTCGGCGTTGTAACCCAGGCTGAAGTTTTTCGCCTCGGGCAGGCCGGTGCCGTAGTAGGTGTGGCGTTGGCTGGTGTTGCCGGCAGAGTCGGTGTACGGCGCGTCGTCGGAACGGTCCGAGATGTTCTGCTTTTTCACGTCCAGGGCCAGGTTGATAAAACCATCGTTGGGCAGGGCCAGGCCGACGTTACCGGTTTGACGCACGGTTTCACCGTCGCCGTTTTCGTAGTTCTGGCCGTAGCTGGTGGACAGGCTGCCACCGTGGTCGGTCTGCTTGAGCACGATGTTGACCACGCCGCCGATGGCGTCCGAGCCATATTGCGCCGAGGCGCCGTCGCGCAGGACTTCGACATGATCCACCAGGGCGGTGGGGATCATGTCCAGGTCCACTGGCTGCGAGCCGGAGTTGAGGTAAGTGCCATTGTTCAGCAGCGCGCTGTTGTGGCGGCGCTTGCCGTTGACCAGCACCAGCACTTGGTCGCCGTTGAGGCCACGCAGGCTGATCGGGCGCACCACCGAGGTGGAACCGAAGCCCGAGGAAGCCGGTTGGTTGAGGGACGGCAGCACCTTGCTCAGCGCACGGGTCAGGTCGCCCTGGCCGGTGGCCAACAGTTGCTTGGACGAAATCACATCCACCGGCGCCGGGCTTTCGGCCAGGGTGCGTGCCTGGCCACGGTTGCCGATCACGACGACCGTGTCCAAAGGGTTGTCACTGGCCGGCGCGTCGGCGGCCAGGGCCAGGCTGCTGTAGCTCGCGGCCTCGCACAGGGCGAGGAATAACAGGGTGTGGGCGAAGGCCTGGCGGCCTGCGGCGCGTGATGCATTCATGATGGGAAACACTCCAGTGGTTTTAAGGCGTTGGCCTTGATCGAGGTCGGCTTGTTGGGTTCAAGCTCTGGTGGAGGCAGGAGAGCAAAGGCTGTGCCATCTGAGAAAATCGTTTTAAAACAGCTGGTTGGAGTGATGTTGGCGCCTGTGTTGGTGTTTTTCTAACAGGCCAAAGGGCAGGGTGTTGGTTTTTGTGCAGGACACGCTCGCGCGGACCGCAATGCACGCCGTAACGCCGGGGTGTTGCTGCTTGGCACACCCCTTGCTCTCCCCACGCCATACCTGAACCCAAGGAAGTTTTTTCTGTATGCCTAGACCCGGCCCGCGCAATGCCCTTTCTGATATCCCAGGCCTCACGGTTGGCCACGCCACGGACCTGCACGTCGACACCGGGGTGACGGTGATCCGCCCCGATGGCTTCTGGACGGCCAGCATCGACATCCGCGGCGGCGGCCCCGGCGGGCGTGAAACAGCGGCCCTGGAGCCGGAAAACATGGTCGGCCAGCTGCACGCGCTGGTGTTTGCCGGCGGCTCGGTGTTCGGCCTCGGCGCGGCCGATGCGGTGGCGGCCAAACTGTCTCAGGACGAGGTTGGCCTGCATTTGAAACCCGGCGCGCCGGCGATTCCCATCGTGCCGGCGGCCGTGTTGCATGACCTGGCCAATGGCGGCGACAAGGCTTGGGGCCTGGAGCCGCCTTATCGGCGCCTGGGGTTTGAAGCGTTGGCGAATGCGGCTGAGGACTTCGAGCTGGGCTCGGTGGGTGCTGGCCGTGGCGCCATGGCGGGCGTGTTGAAAGGCGGGTTGGGCAGCGCCTCTCTGGACCTGGGCGATGGCTTGATCGTCGCGGCGCTGGTGGTCGCCAACCCGATTGGCTCGGTGTATATGCCCGATGGCGAAACCTTCTGGGCCTGGCCTTGGGAGGTGGAGGGCGAATTTGGCGGGCATCGGCCGCAAACCGAGATGGATTGCAGCGACCCGATGCCGGAGCTGTCGCGCCTGGACTCCATGGGCCGCTTGCAGGCCGGGGCCAATACCACACTGGTGGTGGTCGCCAGCACCGCGCGGCTGACCGTCGCCGAGTGCAAGCGTGTTGCAATCATGGCCCAGGACGGGATTGCCCGAGCCGTGCGGCCGGCGCATCTGCCGTTTGATGGGGACACGGTGTTTGCCTTGGCGTCGGCGGCGGTGGCATTGACCGACGGCCCACGGCGGCAGGTGGAGATTGGTTGTATTGGGGCAGCCGCCGCGGATTGCGTGGCGCGGGCGATTGCCAGGGGGGTATTTGCCGCTCGAAGCTGATTAACCAGTGAGCGCGCTCAAAGGTGCAAGCTGGCACGCCAGCTCGCACCTTTTTTAACGGTGTTTTTCAGCTGAAACGCAGCACTCGCGCCTGCGCTTTTGCTGCCTGCTCGGGTAGCCCCAACGCCTCATACACGCGCACCAAACTTCGGTTTGTCGGTACATCCCAGCCGTCATACCGGCGCCGTAATTCCAAGGTTTGCTGGGCAGTAAACCAATCACCTGTGCGCAACCGCGCATCCAGTTCGATCTGCGCAAACAAATCGCGCTGGGCATGACTGCCGCCAATCTCGTTCAGGCGCGGCAGGGCGATTGCCAGTTGCGCCAGGGCCTCGTGTACATGGCCTCGCGCATGCGCCAGTAAGCCGCGCGCCAGCGGCAATGTCACTTCGCCCCACACCGGTCGCGCCTCACTACTATGCTCGCGCAGCGCCGCCAGCAACCCATCCGCCTCGGGCTTGCCGGCCCGCGCCAACCCATACAGATATTGCACACTGAGAAACGGCTGCACCGTATCGCCCACCCGTTGTTGCAGGTACGGCGCCAATGCTTGCCAGCGCTCACCCACATCGATGCCCGCCAGCTCCATACGCGCCAGCAAGGACACGGCGCCGACCTGATCCTGCGAGTATTGCGGCAGGATGCCCCACACGTGGCGGTCGTAAATCTCCAGGACCTGCTGGTCATCCCCACGCGCGAGGTAAAACAGCGCCAGGTGCCACCAATTGTGCGTGTACATGAAGGAGTTCAGGCCGTCCCAGTGGTGCTTCACGCCTTGCAGAAAAGCCGTGCCTTCCTCGATACGGCCTTCGGTGAGCATCACATGGGCCAGGGCATGGTGGGCCCAAGGCTCGCTCGGTTGCAGGCGCAAGGCTTCGCGCGCGCTGGTTTGAGCCTCTTCGAGCAGATGGCATTGCTCATAGGCAAAAGCCAGCAGGCCGTGGCTGTGGGCGATGTCTGCGGCGCCGGCGGTGGCTTTGAGGCCGATGCGCAGCAGCGCCGGCCAGTTGCCGCGATTGAATTCCACATACTGGTTGAGCTTGGCGGCGAACAAGTCGCGCGGGTAGCGTTCCAGCAGGTGGTCGCTCAGGTGCAGGACTTGGTCGAGGTCGTCATTGATCCAGGCGTCCAGCACGGCTAGGTACAGCTGCGCGCGCGGGTGGTCGGTGTTCACGGCGGTGGCGCGTTGGCGGTAGTGGTTGGCCAGCGCCGGGCCTGCGGGGGACTCGATAAACATCAGCAACAAGCCGGCAAACGCATTGGCCAGCGCGGAGTCCGCGTTGGCGTCGGCGGTGGCCAGAATGCGCTCGGCGCGCGGCTGGTAACCGAGAAAGCCGCCGATGAAATCGTCCAGGCCCTGGCGGGTGGCAGCGTCGGTGGTGTCGATGGGGTTGCCCAGGTAATCCAGTGACATGAGGTTCGGCTCGTTGATGCAGATAACGGTGACAGGGGCAAACCTTGTGCCAGCTGACACCCTGGAATCCCTGTGGCAGCTGGCTTGCCTGCGCTAGCGCTGGTTCGGCCAACTCATCCGCCCTCCGGCCCACCGCAATCGCAGGCAAACCAGCTCCCACAAGTGAGCGGCGGTGCTGTTGCTTTTTGCACACTCGCGCAGGCCGCTGTGGTTTTTTCATCAGCTCGCCCGATTGCAAATCCAGCAATCTCAAGCCCAAAGCCCCATGGCACAGCGCTTGCAAAACCGCTGGCATCTCTTTCAACCCGAGGAGCCTCCATGCGCTCATTCTCTTTGCGCCGCGTCCTGTCGTCCGTGGGCCTGTGCACCGTTTTGCTGGCCGGCCAGGCGCTGGCGCAACCCCAGGACGGCGGCGTGCTGAACCTGGTGGCCCAGCCGGAGCCGCCGTCGCTGATGCATGGCGTGGTCAGCCATGTGTCCACCCAATACGTGAGCGGCAAGATCCTTCAGGGCCTGCTGACGTTCGACACTGACCTGAACCCCAAACCGGTATTGGCCAAAGCCTGGACCCTTTCGCCGGATGGCCTGACCTACACCTTCGACCTCCAGGACGGCGTGCACTGGCATGACGGCCCGGCCTTCACCGCCGATGACGTGGTGTTCAGCTTCCAGACCTTCTACCCCGAAGTCGACAAGCGCCTGGGCGGCATCATCACCGAATACGTTGACAGCATCACCGCCACGGGCCCGTTGCAGGTGGTGTTCCACTTGAAGAAACCCTTCGCCCCGTTGCTCTCGGCCCTGGGCAGTGGCCTGCGCCCGGTGGTGCCCAAACACCTGTACGAGGGCACTGATTTTCGCAATAACCCCTACAACCTCAAACCGGTCGGCACCGGGCCGTTTGTGTTTGTCGAGTGGAAACGCGGTGCCTACATCAAGCTGGCCAAGAACCCCACCTACTGGAAAAAAGGCCTGCCGCACCTCGACGGCATCATCTTTCACGTGATCCCCGACGGCTCCTCGCGCGCCGCCGCCTTCGAGCGCAACGACGTGCAAGTGCTGCGCAGTGGCGATGCCGATTACTCCGACCTCAAGCGCCTGAGTGCCTTGCCCGGTGTGCAGTCATCGCACAAGGGCTGGGAGCTGTATGCGGGCCTGGCGTTTTTGCAGATCAACACACGCAAGCCGCCGCTGAACAACCCCAAGGTGCGCCAGGCGATCCTGTATGCGCTGAACCGGCAGTTCATCGTCGATAACATCTTCTTTGGCTCGGGCAAGGTCGCCCAGGGCGAGTTCGTCTCGACCACGCCGTACCACGATCCACAACTGCCGCAGTACGCCTATGACGTGAATAAAGCCAAGGCCTTGATTGCCGAGTCCGGCGTGGACGTGGGCGCAGTGCGTATTCGTCTGCTCAATGGCGAGAAGGGCGGCGCGTGGGAGCGCCTGGCCGAGTACACCAAGCAGTCCTTGCAACCGCTGGGTTTCAAGGTGCAGGTGGTGACGTCCGACGCCGCGACGTGGTTCCAGCGCGTCAGCGACTGGGATTTTGACCTGACCTACAACTTTATCTTCCAGATCGGCGACCCGTACCTGACCAGTGCCTACCTGTTCCGCTCCGACTACATCCTCAAGACTTCGCCGTTCGCCAATGTCAGCGGCTACAACAGCCCCGAAGCGGATGCGCTGTGGAACAAGCTCGCCGACACACCGGAAGGCCCGGAGCGCAAGCAGCTCTACAGCCAGTTGGAAAACGTGCTGAACACCGACCTGCCGATTGCGCCGATCTTTGAAATGCGCAACCAGACGCTGTTTCACAACCAGGTGAAAAACCTGCTGCAAACCGCCACCAGCCTTAACGAAGATTACGAAAGCGTCTACCTCGAGGTGCCGGCGCCATGAACGGCGTGCTGTATCTGGGCGGGCGCCTGGCCAAGGCGCTGCTGATGGTGGTGGCGGTACTGGTATTGAGCTTTGTGCTGATCCACCTGGCGCCGGGTGACCCGGCGCTGCTGCTGGCGGGCGAAGCGGGTGTGGACGATGTGCAGTTTATCGAGCAACTGCGCCAGACCATGGGCCTGGACAAACCGCTGGTTGAGCAACTGCTGATTTACCTGGGCCATATTGCCCAACTGGACCTCGGCTATTCCTACCGTAACCAGAGCTCGGTGTGGTCACTGATCGCCGAGCGGTTGCCCGCCACGTTGGCGCTGATGGGCTCGGCGTTTGTGGTGTCGTCCGTGTTGGGCGTGAGCCTGGGTGTGTTGGCGGCGCGGGCCAGACAGAAGCGCCATTGGCTCGATGGCGTGATCTCCCACGGCGCCTTGCTGCTGTATGCGATGCCACCGTTCTGGCTGGCGATGCTGTTGATTCTGCTGTTTTCCGTGAGCCTGGACTGGCTCCCGGCCTTTGGCATGGAGAGCGTGGACCATGACTTCTCGCTGCTTGATCGCTTGCGGCATCTGCTGTTGCCGTGCGTGTCGCTGAGCGTGCTGTTTCTCGCCCTGTATATCCACCTGACCCGCGCCGCCGTGCTCGACGCCCTTGGCCAGGAATACGTGCGCACCGCCCACGCCAAAGGCTTGCACCCCCGGCGCATTCTGTATGTGCATGTGCTGCGCAATGCGTTGCTGCCGGTGGTGACCTTCGCCGGGCTGCAACTCGGCCAACTGGCCAGCGGCGCGTTGCTGGTGGAAGTGGTGTATTCCTGGCCCGGTATCGGGCGCTTGATGTACGACGCCCTGGCGCAACGCGACTACGGCGTATTGATGGGTGGCTTTTTAGTGATTTCGATCCTGGTGGTGGGCTTCAACGTGTTGACCGATGTGATCTGCCGTTTCCTCGACCCGCGCATCGGCGCCGGAGGGCAGGGCTGATGGCGCTGCTCAGACGCTTTATCCGCCAGCCTTCGGCGTTGCTGGGCGCGGTATTTTTGCTGGTACTCGCGGGGTTGGCAATTGCCGCGCCGTGGCTCACCCACAGTTCGCCATGGGAGATGAACACCCAGCCGATGCTCGCCCCGTTCCATGATTCGGCGCATTGGCTGGGCAGCGATTTGCTCGGCCGCGACCTGGGCAGCGGTTTGCTCTACGGCGCCCGCGTGTCCCTGGCCGTGGGCGCATTAGCGAGCCTGGCAACCTTGCTGGTCGGCTTGATCGTCGGCACGCTGGCCGGTTATTTCGGCGGTTGGCTCGACGGCGTGCTGATGCGCGTCGCCGAGTTCTTTCAGATCATTCCGCAGCTGGTGCTGGCGGTGATTTTGGTGGCGGTGCTGGAGCCGTCCCTGGGCACCATTGTGCTGGCCATCGCCCTGGTTGCCTGGCCGGCGGTGGCGCGCCTGGTGCGCAGTGAATTCCTTACCCTGCGCCAGCGTGAGTTTGTGCAAGCCGCGCGGGTGCTGGGGCAATCGCCACTGGGGATCATCACCCAACAGATCCTGCCGAACGCCCTGGCGCCGTTGCTGGTGGTGATGACCTTTGTGATGGCCACGGCGATCCTCACTGAGGCCGCGCTGGCGTTCCTCGGGTTGAGCGACCCGGAAGCGATGAGCTGGGGCTACATGATCAACGCCTCGCGTGGCGTGTTGCGCGAGGCCTGGTGGATGAGCTTTTTGCCGGGCCTGGCGATTGTGCTGTGCGTGCTGGCGGTGAACCGGGTGGGCGAAGGCTTGCGCGTGGCTTTTGAACCGGGGAGGTCGCTATGACGTTATTGCGTGTCGAGAACCTGCGTATCGCCTTGCCGCCCGGTGCGGACCGCAGCCATGCGCTGTATGACCTGACGCTGCAATTGCGCAGCGGCGAATGCCTGTGTGTGGTGGGCGAGTCCGGTTCGGGCAAGTCGATGCTGGCCAAGGCGTTGCTGCGTCAACTGCCGATGCCGTTGACGGTGGAAAGTGGGCGCCTGGCGTTTCGTGATCAAGACCTGGCCGCCCTCAGCGACACCGCCATGCGCCAACTGCGCGGGCGCGATATCAGCATGGTCTTTCAGGAGCCGATGAGCGCCCTTAACCCGCTGCTGCGCGTGGGTGAACAGATCGACGAAACCCTGCGCGCCCATGGGGTGAACGCGGTGCGCGAGCGCCGTCGGCGCGTGGTCGACCTGCTCGGTTATGTCGGCCTGCCCGACCCTGAACGCCTGCGCCTGGCTTATCCGTTCGAGCTGTCCGGCGGGCAGCGCCAACGGGTGGTGATCGCCATGGCCCTGGCGTTCGATCCGGCGCTGTTGATTGCCGATGAACCGACCTCGGCCCTGGATGTGACCACTCAGGCGCAGATCCTCGACCTGTTGCGCAAAATCCAACAGGACAAGGGCATGGCGCTGTTGTTTATCACCCATGATTTTGCCGTGGTCGAGGCAATTGCCGACCGCGTGCTGGTGTTGCAAAAGGGCCATCTGGTGGAGCAGGGCAGCGCCCGCCAGGTGTTGCGCGAGCCGCAGGCGGCGTATACCCGGCAACTGCTGGCGGCGGTGTCGGCACAACCGCTGGCACCGCGTACGGCGGTGGGCGGCGCCGTGGTGCTCAAGGCCGAGCAACTGGGCAAGGTCTTCAGCACCCGTGCAGGGTGGCGCGCGCGCCGCACCACGCAAGCGCTGGACGCGGTTCAATTGCAACTGCGCGAAGGCGAAACCCTGGGGATTGTGGGTGAGTCCGGCTCGGGCAAATCCACCTTGGGCCGCTGCCTCGTGCGCTTGTTGCATGCCGACAGCGGGCACATCCAATGGCTCGGCCAGGAGGTTGTCGGTTTATCGGAACGGCGCCTGCGCCCGTTGCGCAGCGCGGTGCAGATGATTTTCCAGGACCCGTTCGCCTCGCTCAACCCGCGCCAGACGGTAGGCCGCATCATCATGACCGGGCCGCGGGTGCAGGGCCGCTCCAGGGCTGACGCCGAACAGCGCGCGCGGCAATTGCTTGACCTGGTGGGCCTGCCGGCCTCGGCCTTCGAGCGCTACCCGCACGAATTTTCCGGGGGCCAGCGCCAACGCATCGGCATCGCCCGTGCATTGGCGGTGGAACCGAAAATCCTGATTGCCGATGAGTGTGTTTCGGCTCTGGATGCGTTGATTCAGGTGCAGATTCTGGAGCTGCTGGAGTCGCTGCAACGACGGCTTAAATTGAGCATCGTATTTATCACCCACGACCTGCGCGTGGCGGCGCGGTTGTGTGATCGCATTGCCGTGATGCAACACGGGCGTGTGGTCGAGCAGGGCGAGACTGACAGATTGTTTGCCGATGCGCGGCATCCCTATACCCGAGCGCTATTGCAGTGCGTGCCGAACGCCGCCGTGCTTGAGGCCGACACGCTTTAATGCAGGCGCCGGCAAAGCCGCCGCCACACTGACCGAGTTATTGATTGAGGAATGCAGTGTTTATGAGTGCCAACGTTAGCCAGTTGCCAGTGGTGCGCGGTGAAGCCGTGGAGGTCCGTCGCGGACGATCCCTGAGCATCGCCCACCACCGCGGCACGCCCGAATCCGCCACCGTGGTGTTTTTCTGCCATGGCGCCGGCGGCAACAAGGACCAATGGCGCCTGCAATGGCAGGCGCTGAAGGCTGAGGGTTACAGCCTGGTCGCCTGGGACCTGCTCGGCCACGGCGACAGCGCCAAACCGCGAAAAGCCGCTGCCTATGCCTGGTCGGAGCTGGTGGCCGACTACCTGGCGATCCTGCAACGCTACGGCGGTGCTCGCAACGTGATCGTGGCGCACTCCTTCGGCACCGGGCTGAGCTTGAGCACCTTGCTGGCCAAGCCCGCAGTGCCCGTCGACGCGGCGCTGTTACTGGGCACGCAGCTGCATCGACCGGTGACAGGCGGTGGCCTGATGGCGTTGCCCGCGTGGCTGTTGGAATGGCTGCGCCCTGTGTTGGCCAAGGGCTTTCGCGAGCGCGCCTGGCACGCCACGGCCGACCCGGCGCTGGTGGCCTATGAAGAGAAACTCACTGAACGCAACCGCCTGTCCATGTTCAAGGCGCTGATGAAGCACGCCCAATGGCCGGACGCCGAGCAGGTTCGCAGCCTGCTGTTGCCGGTCAGCGTGTTGGCCGGCGACAGTGACGGCCTCACGCCCGCCAGTGGCGGGCAAGCTCTGGCAGCGCAGTTGCCCAACGCAGTGTTTCAAGTGTTGGAGAATTGCGGCCACCAACTGATGCTGGAAAAACCGCAGGCGGTGCTGACGGGGTTTCACGCACAGGTGAAGACTCGCAGCGCCTGAGCGGGCCTGTCAGCGTGGCACAGGAATAAACGCCACGCTGCCGCCCGAACGTTTCTGGAACAGCCGCTCGCCATTGTCCGGCTGCGTGGTGATCACCTGATGATCCGTGCCCAGGTAGGCCAACGGTGTGGGGTCTTGCTTTGAGTATTGCGCGACGATGATCGTGTGCTGCGGGTCGAACCCCTGGCCGCTGGTTTTTTCCAGCCAGGCCATCAGGGCGGCGCTGTCGCCCTGACGCGGGAAGTCCTGGGTTTCGCTCACGTAGTAAAACGGCTTGCCGCCGTTTTGCAGGTACATCGGGACCTTGTTGTCGACTTCCACCAGCACCATCTGCCACTGATTCCACGGCGCGCTTTTCACCGCCTCGGCGTGCACATCCTCGGCGAATCGGGTGACGCCGCCGTTGCCGGTGGTCCAGGGGTAGACTACGCCCAGCACCAGCAGCAACACGCCGGCGGTGATGCCAAACGCCTTCTGCCAGCGTGGCCAACGGGCCGGTTGCTGCTGCAGGCGTTCACTCAGCCACCAGGCACTCAGCAGCTGGGCGAAAGGCACCAGCGGTAACACGTAATAACTGCGGCGGCTGCCGCTGGCGGTAAAGAACACAAACAACAGGCCCAGGCCCCACACCAGCCAGCGCACGTTGGGAGGCGTTTTGCGCCAATGGCGCAGCGCCAGCCACACGCCGAGCAGCCAGCACGGCGCCCAGGGCAGGGTGTAGGCGGGCAGGTAGATCAGGTAGGTATAGATCGGCCCCATGTGGTCGAAGGGGTCGAAAAAGCGCACGACGTTTTCCTTGAACACCAGTTCAAGGCCGCTCTCGCCATAGGTGGGTGCCCCGTAAAAGTGGGACAACACGAAGGGAATCGAATAGAACGCCGCCGCGATCAGCATGGCCAGCAGCAGGCGCAGGTTGAGGTGGCGCCGGTAGCGGTGTTCGCTGAGCAGGTGCGGCAACAGCACCAGGCCCGGCAACACGAAGCCGATCAAACCTTTGAACAGCGACGTTGCCGCCAGCAGCAGGAAAAATACCGTGTAGCGTCCCAGCCGCGTGTCATCCGGACCGCGCCAATACCACCAGACCGCCGACAGCACGCCACACACGGTCAGCACATCGGCTGTGGCCACGCGGGCCCAGAACAGAAAGTAGAAGGTGGTCGCCAGCATCCAGCCGGCAATCAACCCGGTGCCTTTACGAAACAGGCGCTCGCCGATCAGGTAGACCAGCCAGATGCTCAGCCAGGCCGCGATCACGGATGACAGGCGCAGCGACCACGGGCCGAGTCCACCCATCAGGTTGGCGCACGCGGTAATCAGCCAGTAAGAGGGCAGCGGTTTGTCGTAGTACGGTGCGCCCTTGAGGTAGGGGTCGAAGTAGTCACCGCTTTGCAGCATCTGCAGGGCGATGTTGGCCCAACGGGTCTCCGGCCCCCACAAATCGCGACTGCCCAGGCCCAGCAGCAGGAGTAACGCCGAGACACCCAGCAGCAGCACCAGCGCGCCGCGTTCGGTTTTCCAGAAATTCATCGGCGGCTCTCACGGTGGGCATGACGTCAAGGAAGTTTGGGATAAATGATCAGCAGCATGGCGCCCTTGCGGTAGCGCTGGCCTCCGGGTGGCAGTTGCCCTTCTTCGCGATGTTCACTGGTGCTTCTGACGCGCATCAATACGCCGACCGAGCCTTGTTGGCGGGCTTCGCTCAGCCAGGGCTGAACATTTTCAAAGCTGACTTTGCGGTGCACCGAATCTGCGTATTTGAGGCCATAGCGCAGCTCGCCCTCGGTGTCGTAGAACGCCACGTCAGGGCGGCGCAAGCGCCAGGACAAAGCCGAGGCCGAACCCAGTTCATTGCTGATCAAAGCATGGGTTTGTTGCAGTTCATCCAGATGTTCAAGCACGAACTGGTCGGGCATTTCGGTATCGGTAACCTCTTGCGGCATGCCAGCAGGCAGCAACGCCACCAGCATGCCGATGGCCAGCGCAGGCATGGCCCACAGCGTCAGCGGGCGGAAGGCTTGCAGCAGATTTGCCAGGATCCAGCCCAACAGCACGATGAAGGTCAGCGACAGGCTGTACATCTCGGCGTGGCTGTTGCTGTACAACGGCTTGTCGATTTGCAGGTAAATCAGGGTCGCCATCGCGCCGAGGCCGATGGCGAAATTGAACAGGCCGTTAATGCGCAGGCTGCGTGTTTTGCCGCGGTTGACCAGGTCGATCAACGCATGCCCCATCAGCAACGCCAGAGGCAGCAGACACGGCATGATGTAGGTCGGCAGCTTGCCGTTGCTCAGGCTGAAAAAAACCAGCGGCAGCAGCAGCCACAAGGCCAGAAAAATAATCGCCGGTTGGCCTTTGTCTTTCCAGGCGTTGATCACGGTCGCGGGCAACAGCGCCGCCCATGGCAGGCACGCCACCACCATGATCGGCAGGAAGAACCACCAGGCCCTGGCGTGTTGGGCATTGTTGGAGGAGAAGCGGCGGATGTGCTCGTGCCAGAAGAAGAAGCGCCAGTAGTCCGGTTCCTGCAGATGGATCGCCCACACCCACGGCAGGCACAGCACCACCGCCACCAGGATCGCCAGCGGGCCATAGCGCAACAATTCACCCAGGCGTCGTTGCCAGAGCATGTACGGCACGGCGATCAGCACCGGCAACAGCCAGGCCAGAAAGCCCTTGGTCATAAACCCCATGGCGCAGGCCACGCCCAGCACTGCCCAGGCGCCGAGCCGGCCACGTGAGGTGCGGCTGTCGAGCGCGAACCACAGAGCAACCAGGCTGAGGTTGACCCACAGGGTGAATTGCGGATCGAGGTTGGAGTAACCCGCTTGCCCCGCCACCAGCCCGAAGCTCATGTAGAGCAGGGCACAGGCGAAGCTCTTGCGCGGGTCGTTCCACAGGCGTCGGGCGATAAGGTACGCGAGCACAACGCTCAGGCCCGTGGTCAAGGCCGAGGCAATGCGCACCCCGAAGAGGTTTTCGCCAAACACCCACTGGCCGATGGCGATCAGCCAATAGCCGGCGGCAGGCTTTTCGAAGTAGCGCACGCCCATGAAATGAGGCGCCACCCAGTTGCCGCTCAACAGCATTTCCTGGCTGATCTGGGCGTAGCGGGTTTCATCCGGTATCCATAAACCGTGCAGGCCCAACGGCAGCAGATAGAACACGGCGAAGGCCAGCAACAATACCGGCAGAGGTTTTAAACGGGTCATCAAAACGTCGCTCCTTGACGTTTAACGGTGGAGTACTGAGGCATGTAAGTAATAGAAGAAAGAGTCACAAAGTTCACTAAGCCACTGAAAATATTCATGACGTCCTGAAGTAACAGGCGCAGTTAAACATGCCAGAAGAGGGCTGTCGGTTTGCTGAACATACAGGTGGGTATATGTAAAAAAGTGTCTAGAGTTTTTTCAGGACGGCGGGCCACCCGGGGCTGTTCATGATGCCCAGGGTCTCGAATTTGCCGTTGGCCTTGACCCGAACAAACAGGGCGCTGCCGTACTCGGGAAAGGCCGCGTGGGGGAAACCCAGGGTCTTTTCGAAGTCGGCAATACAGCCGCTGTGGGTAACAAATACGAGGTTGCGCCCGGGCTGCTTGTGGCTGAGCAGTTCTTCGCCAATGGCCGCGCCGCAGATCGCCTGCTGCCCGGAGGTCAGCTCGGCATTGCCGAACATGAAGTGTGAGGTCTGGGCCGTGCGCAATGCGGGGCTGGCAAGCACGTCGCTACCTTCCATGCCGAGTTTGAGGAAGGCCTTGCCCAGTTCTTGCGCGCGTTGGGTGCCGACGACTGTCAGGCCCTCGGCGCCGCCGAAACAGGGGTTTGTCGAGCGGTCGCAGCGCTCTTCATGGCGCACCAGTACGATCAGGTCACCGTCGCGCCAGATGGGTAGCACTTGCGAGTTCAGCAAGCGATTGCCCACGCTCAGGTCACGCGGTGATGAGGGCCACAGCAGGAAGCCGGCGAGCAGCAGCGCGATGACTGCAAGGCCCGCCCACCACTTTCGCAACCACTTGATATAGCCGCGGCGCGAACGCGGCTTGGTCAGGGTAAGGTCAACCACATCATTCACCATGGGCACTGTACTGCACTGTTTTTATTGAAGTAGGCGCAACGCTTCGACGGATGCCCGAAGTTAAGCAAGAGGCTGTCATAGGGCTGCTGTCTTTTCGCTGAACATCCAGCGGTTAAAAGTGCCCACGGCCGGCAACTAACTAGTTGCCGGTCGTGGGCGTGTGGTGGGCAATTTAGAGGGGCGAGGGTAGGCGGGCGGTGAAATCAATGTGAAAAAATTGCGTGGGCGCGACAATCAGCCGTTATCCTCGTTTGCAGTCTTTCAAGTGAGCGCTTTTATGTTGCAGGTGCACGGTGTCCTTAAAAGCTACGCCACCCCGCAGGGCCCGCTGACGGTGCTGGCGGGCGTCGATTTGCACCTGGGCGAACGCAGCAGCCTTGCGCTGATGGGCGAGTCGGGCAGCGGCAAAAGTACGCTGCTGCATCTGGTGGCCGGGCTCGACCGCGTGGACGGCGGCAGCATCCAGGTCGGCGCACAGCGCCTGGACCAACTGACCGAGGCGCAGCTGGCTCACTGGCGGCGCACCGAAATCGGCCTGGTGTTCCAGCAATTCAACCTGATCGGCAGTTTGCGCGTCGAGGACAACCTGGCGTTCCAGGCGCGGCTGGCAGGGCGCTTCGATCCGCAGTGGCAGGCACAATTGGTGGAGCGCCTGGGGCTGGGTGACTTGCTCAAGCGCTACCCCGAGCAACTGTCCGGCGGCCAGCAGCAACGGGTGGCGGTGGGGCGCGCCCTGGCCTCGCGCCCCGGCTTGCTGCTGGCCGATGAGCCGACCGGCAATCTGGACGAAGCCACCAGCGATGAAGTGTTGCAATTGCTGTTGGACCTGCTGCGTGACAGCGCGACCAGCCTGTTGATGGTCACCCACAGCCCGCGCATCGCAGCGCGCCTGGACCGGCAAGTGGTCTTGCATCGCGGCCGTGTCGTGCCCGCGGACGCGCGTTGAGATGAGCGTTTTTTATTGGACGTTGCGCGCACTGCTCAGCCATTGGCGGCGTCACCCGGTGCAGTTTTTCAGCGTGTTGACCGGCCTGTGGCTGGCCACCGCGCTGTTGACCGGCGTGCAGGCGCTGAACAGCCAGGCGCGGGACAGTTATGCACGCGCCAGTCAATTGATCGGCGGTGAGCCGCAAGCCAGCCTCAGCGCGCCGGACGCTGCCAGCTTCCCCCAGGCGCTCTTTGCCGAGCTGCGCCGCGCCGGGTGGCCGGTATCGCCCGTGGTGCAGGGCCGCTTGCAGCTCAAGGGGCATGAGGACCTGCGCCTGCAATTGATGGGCATTGACCCGCTGTCGTTGCCCGGCGGCGGGGCAGTGGCGGGGCAGCGGTTGAGCCAGGCGCAGATGATCGCGTTTTTCAACCCGCCGGGGCGTACCTGGATCGCACCGCACACCTTGTCGGCCCTGGGGTTGCATGAAGGCGAGCAACCGCTGACCGCGAGCGGGCAAGCCTTGCCACCGTTGCAGGTTCAGCAGGACATGGCTCCGGGCTTGTTGCTGACCGATATCGGCTTTGCCCAACCGCTGCTGGGCATGCCGGGGCAACTGTCGCGCCTGCTGCTGGACAAGGCCTTTGCCGCCGGTCATCCCACGCCACCGGCTGCGCTGCAACTCAAGCAGGGTGAAGACAACAACCTCGCGCGCCTCACCGAAAGCTTTCACTTGAACCTCGACGCCTTGGGCTTTTTATCCTTTGTGGTGGGGCTGTTTATTGTCCACGCCGCGATCGGCCTGGCGCTGGAACAACGGCGCGGATTATTGCGTACCTTGCGCGCCTGCGGGGTCAGCGCGCGCATGCTGATCCTCAGCCTGGGCGTCGAGCTCGGCGTGTTGTCGTTGCTCGGCGGTGTGCTCGGTGTCGCCAGCGGGTATCTGTTGGCGAGCCTGCTGCTGCCGGATGTCGCCGCAAGTTTACGTGGGCTGTACGGCGCCGAGGTGCCGGGCCAGTTGAGCCTCAGCCCGTGGTGGTGGATGGCCGGGTTGGGCCTGAGTCTCGTGGGCGCGCTGCTGGCCGGCGGCAGCAGCCTGTGGCGAGCGGCGCGCTTGCCGCTGCTGGCACTGGCCAATGCCCAGGCCTGGCATGACGCGCACGCGCGCTGGTTGCGACGCCAGGGTTGGGTGGCGGCTACCGCGCTGGTCATCGCGCTGCTGGCGCTTGGGTTGGGCGACAGCCTGGCAGCCGGTTTTGTGTTGATGGCCGCCTTGCTGCTGGGCGCGGCGCTCGGCTTGCCGGTGGTGCTCAACGGCCTGCTGACGGCAGTGCTCGGGCGTAGCCGCTCCGTGCTCGGCCAGTGGTTTCTTGCCGACTGCCGCCAGCAGTTGCCCGCCTTGAGCCTGGCGTTGATGGCTTTGCTGCTGGCCCTGGCGGCGAATATCGGCGCGGGCTCCATGACCTCGGGCTTTCGCCAGACCTTCAATAACTGGTTGGAGCAACGCCTCACGGCGGAGCTGTACCTCAACCCGCAAAACCCGGCTCAGGCCGAGCAACTCGCAACGTGGTTGGCGCAGCAACCCTTGGTGCAGGCGGTGCTACCGACCTGGCAGGTTGCCGTTCAACTGCAGGGCTGGCCGGCGGATGTGTTCGGCGTGGTCGACGACCCGACCTACCGCCAGCACTGGCCGTTGCTGGAGGCGGCAAGCACGCCTTGGGACCAGTTGCTGCAAGGCGACACCGTCATGCTCAGCGAACAATTGGCGAGGCGCTTGAAGGTGCAGTTGGGCGATGCCGTCGCGATTCCCACGCCTGAGGGTCTCTGGTCGCCCAAGGTGGTGGGAATTTACGCCGACTACGGCAACCCCAAAGGCCATCTGCTGGTCAATTCGCACCACCTGCTGGCGCATTGGCCAACGCTGACACCGGCCCGCTTCAACCTGCGGGTGCAGCCGCAAGATGTGCCACCGCTGGTGCGCGAGGTGCAGCGCACGTTCGCCCTGGATGACAGCCGCATTGTCGATCAGCAGCAACTCAAAGGCTGGTCGAGCCAGGTGTTTGAGCGCACTTTCGCCGCCACCGCCGCCTTGAACAGCCTCACCCTCGGCGTGGCCGGCGTGGCGCTGTTTATCAGCCTGCTGACCCAGAGCCAGAGCCGACTGGGCCAACTCGCGCCCCTGTGGGCGCTGGGCGTGACGCGTCGGCAATTGATGTTGCTCAACCTGGGCCAGACCTGGCTGTTGGCGGTGCTGACCCTGGTGCTGGCGTTGCCGCTGGGCTTGCTGCTGGCGTGGTGCCTGGACGCCGTGATCAACGTGCAGGCATTCGGCTGGCGCCTGCCATTGCAGGTGTTCCCGTGGCAGCTTGCTCAGTTGTTGGGGTTGGCGCTGCTGGCCACCTTGTTGGCCTCGGCCTGGCCGTTGTGGCAGTTGTACCGCAGTCGCCCGGCGGATTTGCTGAGGACGTTTGCCAATGAAGATTAAAGCCTGGTTGTGGGCCGCCTTGCTGTTGCTGGCCGCGTGCGACAAAGCCCCCGCGCCGCCGGAAAGCTTCGCCGGCCTGGGCAGCGATGCGGCAGACTTTGCTCAGGTGGTGCCCGGCAAGGTCTTCAGTTTTCCCGAGGACCACGGCCCCCATGACGGTTTTCGCATTGAATGGTGGTACGTCACCGCCAACCTCAAGGACGCCCAGGGCAATGTGTTCGGTGTGCAATGGACGCTGTTTCGCAACGCGTTGAAGGCGGGGCCGGCGCAACCCGGCTGGCACGACTCCACGATCTGGCTCGGCCACGCCGCCGTCACCTCCGCCACTCACCACTACGCTGCCGAACGCTACGCGCGTGGCGGGATCGGCCAGGCCGGCGCCCAGGCGGTGCCGTTCAACGCCTGGATCGACGACTGGAATTTCGCAACCCGCCCCGGCGCCGCAAGCCCTCTGGCGCAGATGCAACTCAAGGCCGGCGGCGCGCAATTTGCCTACGACCTGCACCTGACCTCCAGCCGCCCGCTGGTGCTGCAAGGTGACAACGGTTACAGCCGCAAATCCGATCAGGGCCAGGCGTCTTACTACTACAGTCAGCCGTTTTTCACCGCCACCGGCACTGTCAGCATCGACGGCACCCTCTATCAGGTCAGCGGCCCGGCGTGGCTCGACCGTGAATGGAGCAGCCAACCGCTGGCGGCCAGTCAGACCGGCTGGGACTGGTTTTCCCTGCACCTGGATCGCGGCGAGCAGTTGATGCTGTTTCGCGTTCGACAAACAGACGGCGCGGGCTATCTCACCGGCACCTGGATTGATCAACAGGGCCGCACCGAGACGCTGCACAACGCCGATATCCAGCTCACGCCACTGACCACTACCGCGATCGACGGGCGCCAAATCCCGACGCGCTGGTCACTGAAAATTCCCGGCAAGCACCTGGATATCACCCCCCAGGCCGTCAATCCGAAGGCCTGGATGAACCTGAGCATTCCGTACTGGGAAGGGCCGGTGCAGTTTGAGGGTGGGGTGGGGTACCTGGAAATGACCGGGTATTAACGCGCCTCTGTGCAGGCACTTTTTCTCTGCCCGGTAGGCAACTTCCCAATGTGAGTGCGCGCACCTGGACGTGTGTCCGGGCCGTATCGGCGTGCCTATAGGCTGAAGGCGTCGGTGGTTTCCAGTTGAAACGGGTGCGTGAAAAAATCGGCAAAAATACTGTACATGCATACAGTATTGTTCTACATTCCATCCCAGGTGACCGGATGTCACCGATCACCTGAGCTTCAATTTTTTAACTATGGATGGATAAAAAATGAAACCGACAAAAGCCCTTATGCTGGGCGCGGCCATGATGGCCTCCTGCTTTATTTCGGCCTCTGCCCTGGCCGAGCCAACCCTTCCGATACTCACCCCCGGTACGGTCAACCAAGGCGTGATCGATGCGCTGAAACCGGGTGGCACGCTGACGCCCGTGCCGATCCCGGACGATCTGCTGCAAAAGCTGCTGGATGCTAAAAACGGCAAGGTAAAACCCGCTGGCAAGGCGGCCAGATCCGCACCGTTCAGCACTGCCATCGGCGAGCTGAAAAAGCCGAGCCAGTCCAACCTGAAAAGTTCTGCCGTCGCCGCCTTTGAGCCGCTGTTTCCGACCCTGGATATCAACACCCTCTACACCATCGACCAGGTGCAAACGGGCCAGGAGTTTCCCTACCACTTCAACCTGCCGCACAACGCCCGTGTATTGGTGCAGCTGATCAACCAGAGCGCCGGCGCCGATATGTCGCTGAGCCTGTTCCGCGATGACGGCCAGGGCAACCCGCAATTGATCGATACGTCCGATAACCCAGGCAACGCCGATGAATACCTGGGCGGCATCCTGCCGGCGGGTGATTACTACTGGTTCATGGTGGCCAAGACCGCAACCAATGCGCAGTTCAGTTTTGGTGTGGCAGTGGACACCAACATCGACGCTTTTGAGCCCAACGACACACCGGAAAGTGCCTTTGCGCTGCCGGACTCGATGAACAAGGTGACCGGCAACCTCGACAACGCCAATGACGTTGATTACTTCGACTTCAAGGCGGTGCGCGGGCAAAGCGTGAGCATGTACCTGGCGGGTGATGAAAATGGCAGCCGCAACCAGTGGCTCTTCGAGCGTTTCGATGGTGCCAACTGGGTCACCGTGCCGGCCGGCTCCACGTCGACCTACCCGAGCGTCACGCCGGGCACCACCGTCAAGGTGCGCGTACGTGCCAACCCGGGCGTGGCACAAGACCCGACCAAGCAGTACGCCTTGAGCCTTGGCTCGACGCCACGGTTGAACACGTCGGATGTGAAGGGCGACAACATCGTGCGGGTACCGGCTTCGATATTCTGGATGGCGACCCAGGCCGGGCGCACGTTGAACTGGACCACCAACTGGTCCGACTCCACGGGCGCACCTCTGTTGGGGGTTACGCCTGTGCTGCGCGTTGACAAGCGCTTTGTGGGCGCCGAGTACCACTGGACCGACTTCAAGGCCAGCACCAACAGCGCCGGCACCTCCCAGGCCAGCGCCGCGCTCGGCGAATGCTTCGGCGATTACCGCGTGCAATACCCGGACAGCAGCACCGGCGTGAAATACAACTGGGAGACCACCTTCAACTTCGGCGGCTGGCGTATCGAGCTGGACGAGTTCCCCGGCGTGGGGGTGGGCGGTGACAATGTGGCGTACGTGACCTTTGGGCACATCTGCACCCAGGACATCATTCACTGATCTGTTGACGCAAGCATGAAGGGGCAGTCCATCCGGACTGCCTTTTTTATTCGCAGGCCAGTGCCTGCTTCAGTGGCAGGCGCGCCATGCTCGTGCTTTTCAACGAGCCCAGGTACAACCAGTCGCCGTATTCACGCGCGGTGGTGATGGGCGAATAATTGCCCGTGCTGCCATCCTGCAAGTTGGCGATGACCTTGCCGTCGGTATCCAGCCCCAGCACAAAGGCTTTGCGCTCGATGGGCTTGGGCACCACCATCAGCGCCCGTACCATCACCTTGCGCAGCAACGGATAGCCGGCGAAGCCATCCAGCAACGGGTTGCGCGGCGAATACAGCGCGACCCAGAAGCGATCGCTGCCGTTGAAGCTGAGGTTGTCCGGCAGGCCCGGCAGATTGTCGATAAACAGGTCGTGGCTACCCACGTGCTCACCCTTGAGCCAGTAGCGGCTGATGCGGTAGGCGCCGGTTTCGTTCACCAGCACATAGTTCTCATCCGGCCCCAGCGCCACACCGTTGGCAAATTGCAGCTGGTCAAGCAACACCTCGGTGAGGCCGGTGGCAAAGTCATAGCGCAACAGCCGACCATCGCCGCCATGTTCGATCACGGCTTCATCATCCTGGCCATAGCCCCAGCGACTTGACGCGTCACTGAAATAGGCAAAGCGCCCACTGGCGTCAACCGTCACGTCATTGGTAAAGCCAAACGGCAAGCCATTCGCGCTGCTGGTCAGCGGTGTGAGTTGGCGATTGGCATCCAGCGCGAGCAAGCCCTTGACCCCATCGGCAATGATCAAACGCCCATCCGGGTGCAACGCCAGGCCGAGCGGACGCCCGCCGGTATTGGCCAACACTTCCAGGGTGTGGCTGTCGGGCGATGTTCGGATGATGCGTCCGTCCTGCAGGCCACTGATCAAAAAACCTTGCGCATCCAGCAACAAGGCCTCGGGCCCGGCGATGTTCGATGCGCCGATTCGTTGCACCGCCTTGAGCCGCTGATTCTCGGCGTAGGTGCCGTCCTTCATCGAGGGCGCCTTGGGCGGGGCCCAGTTCACCGGTTGTACGTGGGTAGGCATCAGCAGCAGAAAGGCGATCAGCGCAAGCGATACAACGAACAGCCCATGACGAAGATTTTGACGGCGGTGGCTCATGACTGTTCCTGGTTGTCGTGGGCGTTGGGTTCCCACTGCAGAGTGCCGAACAGGTAATCCATCAGCGGCAGGACGATATTGAAATTGCGCCCTTGCATCAGTTCGCGGCGGTGGTGCAGGGCGTGCAATTGGTGCATCTGGCGGATCCACGGCAGGCGTGCCACGCGGTGGTTGGCAGGCAGGTGTTCGCAGGCGTGGAACACCTCGTACAGCAAGTAACCGAAGATCATGCAGGCGGCAAACAGCCCGGCGATGTTGGGGCTCAGGTGGTTGAGCAACCACCAGGCGGGCAGGGTGATGGCGAGGCTGTGCAGCACGATCAGCCACGCCGGAAACAGGATCACGCGCCAGTCCCGAGGGCTGTCGTAGGTCATGTGGCCGGGCGTGAAGAAACTGTGATGGTCGCCGGTGTGACGCGCATAAAACAGCCGGGCGAGGGTGTGCTTGTGATGACCGAGGTGGCGGTGCACGAGGTAGATGCACAGATTGAAGAACACCAGGGTCAGGGGCACGGTCAGCCACTGGAGCGCGGTGATGTGGTCGGTGGAGGACCCGGCGAGGAGGATGCAGAAAATGCCATAAACGAGGACGAAACCGGCATGCAGCCATGGGTGGTAATGGCGGCTTATGGCCGCGCGATAACGGGTGCGGAAGGTCTCGGTAGGGTGGGCCATGGCGGTCAGCTCGGTATTTTTTTGTTGGAGGCTGAGCTTAGTTGGTGGTGGGGAATGTGCGAGTTTTTGCGCCGTACACCGATCAAAATGTGGGAGCGGGCTTGCTCGCGAAAGCGGTTAGCCAGTCGCGGTATGCAGTGACGGACACACCCTCTTCGCGAGCAAGCCCGCTCCCACATTTGCACCAAGACTGACCAATGGCCTCTTGCACAGCCCTGATTTACTTGCTAGCTTCTCGCAAAATGTTAACGATAACATTTGCTCTAACAATAAAAACAAAACAGAGAATCACGCCATGAAAATGCTCCCCAAAACCCTGTGTTTACTGGCTGTCAGCATCACCCTCGGCAGCGCGGCTCCAGCCTTTGCCGACGCCGCCAAACCGATCCGCATCGGCGCCTCCTTCCAGGAGATCAACAACCCCTATTTCGTCACCATGAAAAACGCCCTCGAAGAAGCCGGCGCGACCATCGGTGCAAAACTGATCATCACCGACGCCCGTCACGACGTGTCCAAACAGGTCAGCGACGTCGAAGACATGCTGCAAAAGGGCATCGACATTCTGTTGATCAACCCCACCGACTCGGTCGGCGTGCAATCGGCGGTCAAGTCCGCCCATGCCGCCGGGGTTGTGGTGGTTGCAGTAGACGCGCAAGCCGACGGCCCACTGGATTCCTTCGTCGGCTCGAAAAACTTCGACGCCGGTTTCCAGGCGTGTGAATACCTGGCCAAGAACATTGGCGACAAAGGCAACATCGCGATCCTCGACGGCATCGCCGTGGTGCCGATCCTCGAGCGTGTGCGCGGCTGCAAAGAGGCGGTGGCCAAGCACCCGGACATCAAGATCGTCAGCATTCAGAACGGCAAGCAGGAACGTGACCAGGCGCTGACCGTCACCGAAAACATGCTGCAGGCCCAGCCCACGCTCAAGGGCATGTTCAGCGTCAACGACAATGGCTCTCTCGGCGCCTTGTCGGCCATCGAAGCCAGTGGCCTGGACGTCAAACTGGTCAGCGTCGACGGCGCGCCGGAAGCGATCAAGGCGATCCAGAAGCCCGGCAGCAAGTTCATCGCCACCTCGGCGCAGTACCCACGCGATCAGATCCGCTTGGCCCTTGGCATCGCGCTGGCCAAGAAGTGGGGTTCGCAAGTGCCTGCCACCCTTCCGGTGGACATCACCTTGATCGATCAGGCCAAGGCCAAGGACTTCAGCTGGTAAATCGCCCGAGCCCCACGTCACACGTGGGGCTTGAGGTCTCCTTCTGAATACGAGGTCGGCGGTATGAGCAGTCTTCTGAAGCTGGAAAATATCTGTAAGCGTTACCCGGGCGTGCAGGCCCTCAAGGGCATCAACCTGCAAGTGGAACGCGGCGAGATTCACGCCTTGCTCGGGGAAAACGGCGCGGGCAAGTCAACCCTGATGAAGATCCTCGGAGGTGTCGAGCATCAGGACGAAGGGCAGATCCTGATCGACGGCCAGGCGCAGCAGTTCGCGACCTACCGCGATGCGATCGCTGCCGGCATTGGCATCGTGTTCCAGGAATTCAGCCTGATTCCCTACCTCACGGCGGTGGAAAATATCTTTCTCGGCCATGAGTTGAGCAACCGCTTCGGCCTGCTGCGCAAGCGCGAGATGGTCGAGGCATCGCAAGCATTGTTCAAGCGCCTGGGCGTGAACATCGACCTGCAGTGCGCGGTCAAGCACCTGAGCGTGGCCGAGCAGCAGTTTGTCGAAATCGCCAAGGCCCTGGCCCTGGACGCGCGTTTGCTGGTGCTCGATGAGCCGACCGCCACGTTGACGCCCAGCGAGGCCGAGCTGCTGTTTCAGATCATGCGCGAACTCAAACGCCAGGGCGTGGCGGTGATTTTTATCTCCCATCACCTGGAGGAAATCTTCCAGGTGTGCGATCGCATCAGCGTATTGCGCGACGGCGGCAATGTCGGCGTGACCGATGTGGCCGACAGTGACATTGATCGGCTCGTCGAGATGATGGTCGGCCGCCGCCTGGAATGCAGTTTTCCGCCTAAGCCGACCGATGCACGCGGCCCGCTGTTACTGGAGGTCAAGGACATTCAGCTGGTGCGCAACGGTCCGCATAACCACTTCCAGTTGCACAAGGGCGAGATCCTCGGCTTTGCCGGGCTGGTGGGTTCAGGCCGTACCGAACTGGCGCTGGGCATGATGGGCGCGCTGCCGTCGGTGAGCAAAGAGGTGTGGTTGCGCGGCGAGAAAGTCACCCTCGATGACCCGGCGCAAGCCCTGGCCCACGGTATCGGCCTGCTGCCCGAAAGCCGCAAGAGCGAAGGATTGATCACGGACTTCAGCATTCGCGAAAACATCTCCCTGAATAACCTGCCCAAGTACCAGAACGCCTCCGGGCTGATCGACAAGGCCAGGGAATGCGCCAGTGTTGAAGACCTGATGCGCCAGCTGTCGATCAAAGCGCCCAGCGGCGAAAGCCGAGTGTTCAACCTCAGCGGCGGCAACCAGCAAAAGGTCGTGATCGCGCGCTGGATCAATCACCACTGCGACGTGCTGGTGTTCGACGAACCCACACGCGGCATCGACGTCGGCGCCAAGGCGCAGATCTACGCACTGATGCGCAGCCTCACCGAGCAGGGCTACGCAATCATCATGATTTCCTCCGAACTGCCCGAAGTCATCGGCATGTGCGACCGCGTCGCCGTGTTTCACAAGGGCGCCATCGTCAAGGTACTCGAAGCGTCCGCCGTCAACCCACAAGAGGTCATGCGCCATGCAACAGGGGGCTCAAGTGAATATGTCCATTAACACCGGCGACACCGGCCGGCTGCGCCTGAACCTGGCGCGGCTGGTGCGTTCGCCGGCGTTTTATCCGTTCGTGGGGCTGGTGGTGGTGACCCTGGTGATGATCCTCGCCAGCGACACGTTCCTGACCGCCAGCAACCTGTCGAACATCGCCCGCCAAGTGTCGATCAACGCGATCATCGCCGTGGGCATGACCTGCGTGATTCTCACCGGCGGGATCGACCTGTCGGTGGGGCCAGTGATGGCACTGTCCGGTACGTTGACCGCCGGTTTGATGGTCGCGGGCTTGCCGCCAGGCCTGGCGATAGGCGCCGGGATGCTGATCGGCGTGGCCTTTGGCATCGGCAACGGGCTGTTCGTCGCCTACCTGCACATGCCGCCGATCATCGTCACTCTGGCAACCATGGGCATCGCCCGTGGGCTGGGCCTGATGTACACCGACGGCTACCCGATTTCCGGGTTGCCGGAGTGGTTCGGCTTCTTTGGGCGCCAGAGCCTGTTCGGCATCGAAGTGCCGATCCTGATCATGCTGATGACTTACGCAGCCGCCTACGTGTTGCTGCAACACACGCGCATCGGCCGCTACATCTACGCCATCGGCGGCAATGAAGAAGCGGTGCGTTTGTCTGGCGTACGGGCGGCGCGCTTCAAGTTGTTGGTGTACGGCATCAGCGGCCTGACCGCCGCGATTGCCGGGCTGGTGCTGACGTCACGCTTGATGAGCGGCCAGCCGAATGCGGGCGTGTCGTTTGAGCTCGATGCGATTGCCGCGGTGGTACTCGGTGGCGCGTCGATTGCCGGCGGGCGCGGGGTCATCGTCGGCACCTTGCTCGGCGCCATGCTCCTGGGCGTGTTGAACAACGGCCTGAACATGCTCGGCGTTTCGCCCTACGTCCAGAGCGTGATCAAAGGCGCAATCATTTTGCTGGCGATCTTTATCAGCCGTCAGCGGCACAAATAAATTCCCACCAGACAGGACCGAACACCATGGACAAGCACACCCACATGCAAGCCGTCGTCTGCCACGGCCCGAAGGACTATCGCCTGGAGCGCATCGGCAAACCCAAGGCGCGCGCCCATGAACTGGTGATCCGCATTGCCGCCTGTGGCATCTGCGCCAGCGACTGCAAATGTCACTCCGGCGCGGCGATGTTCTGGGGCGGCGACAACCCGTGGGTCAAGGCGCCGGTGGTGCCGGGCCACGAGTTTTTCGGCTATGTGGAGGAAGTGGGCGAGGGCGCCGAGGAGCATTTTGAAGTCGCCGTCGGCGACAAAGTGATTGCCGAGCAGATCGTGCCGTGCGCCAAGTGCCGCTTCTGCAAGTCGGGCAAGTACTGGATGTGCGAAGTGCACAATATCTTCGGCTTTCAGCGTGAAGTGGCCGAAGGCGGCATGGCCCAGTACATGCGCATCCCCAAGACCGCCATCGTGCACAAGATTCCCGAGTCGGTATCGCTGGAAGACTCGGCGATGGTGGAACCGATGGCCTGCTCGATCCACACCGTCAACCGCGGTGAAATCCAGCTCGATGACGTGGTGGTGATTGCCGGTGCCGGCACGCTTGGGTTGTGCATGGTCCAGGTCGCCGCGTTGAAGACGCCGAAAAAACTGGTGGTGATCGACATGGTCGACGCGCGCCTGGAGCTGGCCAGGCAATTGGGCGCCGACGTGGTGATCAACCCATCGCGCGACAACGCTCGCGAGATCATCAACGGCCTCACCGACAACTATGGCTGCGACGTGTACATCGAAACCACCGGCGTACCGGCCGGCGTGACCCAGGGCCTGGACCTGATTCGCAAGCTCGGGCGCTTTGTCGAATTCAGCGTGTTTGGCGCCGAGACCAGCGTCGACTGGTCGATCATTGGCGACCGCAAGGAACTGGACGTACGCGGCGCGCACCTGGGCCCGTATTGCTACCCGATTGCCATCGACCTGTTCGAGCGCGGCCTGGTCACCTCCAAAGGCATCGTCACCCATGATTTCCCGCTGGATAACTTTGCCGAAGCGTTCGAGCTGGCCAACTCGACCAAGTCGATCAAGGTGCTGTTGAAGCCGGTGGCCTGAATGATGGAATACGTAATAGGTGTCGACATAGGAACCCAGAGCACCAAGGCGCTGCTGGTGGATGGTCAAGGCACGATCATCGCCCAGCACAGCCAGGGGTATCGCGTGGATACCCCGAAAGTGCGCTGGGCCGAGCAATGGCCGCAGGTGTGGCTGGACGCCGTGGAAGCCTGCGTGGCGCAGTGCATGGCCAAGGCCGACGTGGCCCCAGCGCAGGTCAAGGCGCTGTGCATCAGCAGCCTGTACGGCGGCTCGGGGATTGCCGTGGATGCGCAGATCACACCGCTGCACCCGTGCCTGATCTGGATGGACCGCCGCGCCGGTGAGCAGGTGGCGTGGGTGCGTGAACAGGTGGATTTGGAGCGTCTGTTCGCGGTCACCGGCAACTCGGTGGACAGCTACTACGGCTTCACCAAGATGCTCTGGCTCAAGCAGCACCAGCCGCAGGTGTGGGCGCAAACACGTTACCTGCTGCCGCCCAACAGTTACATCAACTGGTGCCTGACCGGCGAGTTGGCGGTGGACCACAGCAGCGCCGGCAACATTGGCGGCGTCTACGATGTGGCGCAGCGCGGCTGGTCTGAAGAGATGCTCGCGGCACTGGGCATTCCCTTGGCGATGATGCCCGAGCGGCTGGTGTATTCCGGTGAAGTCGTGGGCGGTTTGTTGGGCGCGTGGGCTGCACGCCTGGGGTTGCACGCGGGTACGCCGATCCTCGCCGGAGGTGTGGACGCCGCCATGGCGACGTTGGCCGCCGGTGTCACGCAACCGGGCAACCACGTGGCGATGATCGGCACCAGCATGTGCTGGGGCTACTTGAACCAGCAAGTGGACGCGCGCCACGGGTTGGTGAGCATGCCGCATGTCTACAACGGCCATCGAGACCTGTACATCTTTGGCGGCGCGATCACCGCCGGGGCGTCGGTCAGTTGGTTTCGCGAACAGTTCTGTCAGGCCGAAGAGCTGCAGGCCAGGGCCACCGGGCAGGACAGCCTGGCGCTGCTGGAGCAGAGCGCGATGAAGGTTCCGGCAGGCAGCGAAGGCTTGCTGTTCCTGCCGTATTTGATGGGCGAGCGCAGCCCGGTGTGGGACGACCGCGCCAGCGGCAGTTTTGTCGGGCTGAACCTGTACCACAGCCGCATCCACCTGTACCGCGCGGTGCTTGAAGGCGTGAGTTTCGCCCTGCGCCACAACATCGAAGCCGGCACGCAGGGCGCGCACTCACTGGACCCGCGCCTGATTGTGGTGGGTGGGGCGAGTCATTCGAATTTGTGGATGCAGATCATTGCGGATGTCACGCGGTACCCGGTCTACACCATTGTGCAGGAGGTGGAAGCGGCGCTGGGCGCAGCGTTGCTGGCGGCGCACACGGTGGGGTTGGTGAGTGATGGGGCGATGGAGAAGGGCTGGGTGCAGCTGGTGCTGCGGGCGCAGCCCAAGCGCGAAAATGTCGCGGTCTATGACCAGGCGTTTGGCGAGTACTTGAAGCTGTATCCAGCGCTCAAACCGATCATGCACGCCCTGCAAACCAACTGATACAACGCGGTCCAGAGGTGGGAGCTGGCTTGTCTGCGATTTTCGGTGCCTCAGTGACAAATAGGTTAACTGAGCCACCGCTATCGCAGGCAAGCCAGCTCCCACAGGGGATCTTCATTGCCTATGGAACAGTGACCATGAACGCAGCCTTCGACTTCACCCACCAGCGCATCCTCGTTACCGGTGCCACCAGCGGTATCGGCCACGAAATCGCCCTGCAACTGATCGCCAGCGGCGCCGAGGTCTTTGCGCTTGGGCGTGGCGCCGAGGCGCTGGCCACCCTGGGCTGCCACCGCGTATTCGTGGACATCGCCGACAGCGTCGCCCTCGACCAGGCCCTGCAAGACCTGCCGGCCATGCACGGCCTGGTCAATTGCGCGGGCATCTCTCGACTCGAGCCCGCCGTTGCGATCAGCGCCGATGCGTTCGATCAGGTGATGCAGGTCAACGCCCGTGGCGCCGCTCAAGTTGCCAGCCGTGTCGCGGCAAAAATGATCGAGGCGAAAGTCGCCGGTAGCATCGTCAACGTCTCCAGCCAAGCCTCGTTGGTCGCGCTGGACGATCACCTTGCCTACTGCGCTTCCAAAGCCGCGCTGGACGCGATCACCCGCGTGCAATGCGCCGAATGGGGCCGCTTCGGCATTCGCGTCAACAGCGTCAATCCCACGGTCACGCTCACGCCGATGGCGAGCATGGCCTGGTCCGAGCCCGCCAAGCGCGACCCGGCGCTGGCGGCGATTCCGCTCGGGCGTTTTGCTCAAACCGTAGAAGTGGCCTTGCCGGTGCTGTTCCTGCTGAGCAGCGCCGCCAGCATGATCAGCGGCGTGAGCCTGCCGATCGATGGCGGCTACACCAGCCGTTAGCCGTTTTCCAATACGCCTGCGATCACCACTTTGTCGCGTGGCTTGTACGGGTCTTGCAGGCGGTCGAGCAGCAGGCGTACCGCGCTGCTGCCGGCCAGGGACGCGTCGTGGGCCACACAGGCGATGGGCACGCCGAAGATATCGGCGAAGGGCAGACGGTCGATGCCGCAGATGGTCAGGCTGTCGTGCGCGATGTTGTGCATGCGCAACGCACGCAATGCGCCGAGGGTGATCAACTGGTTGAAGCCCATGATCGCGTCCGGCGCCGTGTGTTCGGCCAGGTAATCGAGGGTGTGCAGGTACGACGGCATCAACGTGTAGTCGCCGGCCTGCACTTCAACTTCAATATGTGGATGGTCGGCAAGCACTTCGCGCAGGCCCTTGAGGCGTTCCACGGTGATACGTGAATGCGCAGGCCCGGTCAGCACCAGCAGGCGCTTGAGCTTGGGCGTCTGGCGCAGCAGGTAGTGCGCGGCCTGGATGCCGCTGTGGTAGTTGTCGAGCACTACACGGCTGAACGGGCTGTCGTGAAGCGTGCGGTCGAGCAGCACCACCGGGGTTTTGCCATTGCCCAGGCGCTCTAGGTAATCGGGCTGGTAGCTTGGCTCATCGGAGACCGGCGAGAGGATGATCCCCGCCACGCGGTAGCCCAGCAGGGTGTCGACGGCCTTGCTTTCCAGCTCTTCCAGTTCGTCGGTGTCCACCAGCATGATGGTGTAGCCGTGTTGTTTGGCCTCACGGGAAATGGCCTTGATCATTTCGCTGTAGAACGGGTTGTCTACCGAGGCGGTGATCACGCCGATGATCAGGCTTTCACTGCGCTTGAGCCCACGGGCGAAAGCGTTCGGCACATAATCGAGCTCCCGCGCCACTTCAAGGATGCGCGCCAGGGTGGCGGGTTTGACCAGGTCGGGTTTGCTCAGCGCGCGGGACACGGTGATGGTGGTCATGCCGACCCGTTTGGCGATGTCGCTGATGGTGACGGACTTTTTCTTGTTCATCGGTCAGGCTGCAAAAGGAAACACCCGCAGGCTAGCATGCGCGCAGGTCCAGGGTGATTCAAATCAGCGGGTCCCAGCGTTGTGACCAGTCACTTTCGGCCTTGACCACGCCGCGCAGCAATTCCAGGGCCTGTTGCAACACAGCTGAATCGCGCGCGCGTGAATAGACCAGGTAGGTTGGAAAGCTGAACTCCGGTGCTTTCGGCACGCGCTGCATCACGCCGCTGTCCAGGTAGCTTTGCACCACACGCGTGCGGAAATACCCGGCGCCGCCGTTTTCCAGGATGTACTGCAACGCCAGCGGGCCGAGGTTGAAACTCAGCGCGGCGCGAGCCTTGTCGGGCAGGGCGGTGTCATGTTGCTGGCGAAAGCCAGGGCCCCAGTCGATGTAGACGTAAGGGGCCGGCTTGCTCACCAGTTGCACCAGGATCAGTTTTTCTTCCAGCACCTGTTCTACCTGCAGGCCCGGCCAATACTGAGGCTGGAACACGAGGGCGGCATCGAGTACGCCCAGTTCCAGTTGGCGCAGCAGGTATTCGCCTTCACGGACTTCGGTGCGCAGGGCGTGCCCCGGGATGTGTTCGCGCAGGGCTTGCGCCCAGCCGAGCATCAGCGGGTTGCACAGGCTGACTTCGCCGCCGATGTGCAGCACATTGCGGTAACTGTCGGGCAACGGCAGGTCGCGTTTTGCGGCTTCCCAGGTTTGCAGCAGCTGGTTGGCGTATGTCACGAAGGCTTCGCCGTCGGCGGTCAGGCGGGCGCCGGCACGGTTGCGGATGAACAGCGTGCTGCCGAGCTGGCTTTCGAGGTTTTTCACGCGTGCGGTGATGGCGGTCTGGGTGACGTGCAGTTTCTCGGCGGTGGCGGCCAGGCTGCCGCAGCGGGTGATTTCGAGGAAGGTGCGTGCCAGTTCGATGTCCATGAAGCCCCCCAGGGATGAATGGGGGGGATTGTAGTGGAATACGGTCTGGGCTGGGGTGGGCTTGATTAGGTAGATTGGGGGTATATCCGTTGCTGCGGTAATGGCGGCTGGCGGTTCCGCTCTTACAGCGGGTCACTTTTGGCAAACGCCCGGAATGCCGGCCCAGCCAAAAGTAACCAAAAGGTCTTTGCCCCACCACTCGGCACCTCGCCTGCGTTCGGCCAGCGTGGTTGACGGGGCCTGTCAGATCAAAGTCAAAAGCAAGATCAAAAGCAGAGCACGGCGGCCTGGTAGCCGACCTGAGTGGTTGAAGCAAAAGCGGATCAAAAGCACAGCAACACACTTCTATCTGATGTACTGAGCTCCAAATGTGGGAGCGGGCTTGCTCGCGAAGGCGGTGGTTCAGTCAGCTCATGTATCACTGACCCACCGCCTTCGCGAGCAAGCCCGCTCCCACAAGTTGACCGAGTGCAGCTGCCAGCACCGCACTGCTTGGCTTTTCTGTGGGAGCTGGCTTGCCTGCGATGCAGGCAACTCGGTGTGTCAGGCACAACCAGCCGATGCCATCGCAGGCAAGCCAGCTCCCACATTGATTGAGTTTTCACAGTGGATCTGTGGGGTTTTTAAGAGTGATCAAACTCCAGCAAACAGTGCGGGCTGATCTCGCCTTCCAGCGCGGTCATGTGGTGTTCGGCATCGCACATGGGTTCATGCATCAAGCTGCGCACCGCGCGTTCGTCGCCGGCACGAAAGGCAATCAGCAACTGCTTGTGAAGTCGTCTTCGCTTAACCGTCCGAGCACCGACACTGCCAGTTCTGCTTCGATGACCTTGCGCAGCGGGTACATCTGCTCGCCGTCCAGGGGCTGAAAATGCAGGTAGTTGCGCAATGCACGGCTGGCGGGTTCGGTGCCGGCCGGGTTCGGATACACGCCGCCACCGGGACCGGTGTGCGTACTCACCAGGGCTTCCACTTCCAGTGCTTTGAGCGCTTCACGGGCCGAGCCTTTGGAGCACTGGACGCTTTCCATCAACTCGCGCTCGGTAGGCAGGCGGTCGCCGGGTTTCAAGGCATCGGTGACGATGGAGCGCTTGACCGACTCGACAATCACATCGCAGAGCTTCTGGCGTTTGCGTCGCAACGGGCGGCTGAGCATGGGCGTCTATTGAGCCTATTAATGCGGATTAATAGCCCTTAATAACGATTGGTCGAGAGCGTCAGCGCAGGGTGTCGTTTTCGACGCGTAGAGGCCGTAATCGCAGTGATTATTCCCAGCGGCCGAGGTCGAGACAGCGCGTGGAGGGCGGCGGCTGTCGGCCGTTGACCAGAAAATCCGCGACCCAGCGGTTGGCGCAACCGGCCGCAACCGCGTCGGGCCGGGATGATTCCTTGAGCAACAATTGCTCGACGCCGGAGGC
This sequence comes from Pseudomonas sp. MF6747, assembly GCF_963890955.1. NCBI lineage: Bacteria > Pseudomonadati > Pseudomonadota > Gammaproteobacteria > Pseudomonadales > Pseudomonadaceae > Pseudomonas > Pseudomonas sp. MF6747. The sequence continues at coordinate 188,921 of NZ_CAWPSZ010000004.1, read as the reverse complement.
CACCGGCTCAGCGTGCCCGGCGTTGACCAAGACCATGCGCGCGACGCGTTCGGTAAACAGCGCGGCGTACCGACTGCCAAGTCGGGTGGCCTGGGCATTGCCGAGGAAGTTGAGCCGGGCCTCGCCCAGTTGTTCGCGCACAAACTCCATATCGCGCGCGGCCTGTTCTACACCGGTTTCCTGGCTCAGGTCGCGGGGGCTCAGTTCGATCACGTCATAACGGTTGGTCAGGGTGCGATAGGCCGCCGTGGCGTAGGACTCCCAGCGGCCGACCAGTTTGAGGACGAAGGTTGCGCCCTGGCCCGTTTGCGGTTCGCCGGCCTGAATGAACACCACACCCTCGCGGCTGAGCGGTTGCCGGGCGCCGACACGGGTCAGGGCCAGGCGCACCGTGCCACGCTTGGGCGCGGCGTGGTCACGGGGCACGCTGACGCTGGCGCATTGGGTGCGCTCCAGCACCTCAGGGTCCGGCCGTTCAAAGGCGGGGAAGGGACAATCCAGCAGCCAGTCGATTGCCGTGGGCGCGATCAGAGGCTCGGCAAAAGCCCGGCTTGCCACCAGCCAGAGGCAGACGCACGCCAGGCTTTTTACAACAACGCTGGGTTTCATCAAGAAGGTCCGGGCAGCCGTTTGAAGACGGCTTTTTTACCAAGGACCTCGGGTCGAAGAATGTAGGTTTGTTAAACGGTTTGTGTAGGACAACGGAGTTTCGTTATCAGAAACCGGCGTTCCATCCACCCCCCAATGCCTTGTACAGCGCAATGCTGGCTTGAAGACGCGACAGCCGCAGTTGCACATTCAGGTCTTGTGCCGCGTACAGCGTGCGTTGGGTTTCGAGCACCGTCAGCAAGTCTTCCGCGCCCGCTTGGTAACGGCTTTCGGCGATGCGGAAAGCGATCTGGGCCTGTTGCAGTTCTTGGCTTTGCCAGTCGCGTTGCTGATCCAGGCGCGTGATGCTGCTCAGGGACTTTTCCACGTCGGCAAAGCCGTTGATGATGGCGCCGCGATAGGTTTGCAGCAGCTCATCCTGACGGGCGCGGACCTTGTCGCGTTCGGCGCTTAAACGACCATTGTTGAAGATCGGCGCCACCAGGCCCGAGGTCAGGTTGTAGAACGGGCTGCGCAGGAGTTCCTCGGCCTTGTAGGCGCCCGATCCCAGCGTGGTGCCCAAGGTCACCGTGGGCAGCATCGCCGCACGGGCCACCGTGACATTGGCACTGGCCGCCGCAAGCTGCGCTTCGGCCTGGGCCAGGTCGGGGCGGCGGCTGAGCAGTTGGCTGGGCACGCCCGGGCCGATGCTCGGCCAGGTCAGCGCCTGGAACGACTCGGCGCCCAGGTTCAGCGCTTGCACGGGCTGGCCGAGAAGGGCAGCGAGGGTGATCAGCGATTCTTCGGCCACTTGCTGAATCAGCGGCAGTTGACGTTGCTGGCTCGCCACCAGGCTCTTCTGTTGCGCCAGTTCCAGGGCCGTGGCGGAGCCGGCGTCGTAGCGGGTCTGGACCAGGTCGAGCACATTGCGCGCGTTCGCCAGGTTCAGCTCGGCGATCTGTTGGCGCTGGCGCGCGGCGAGGGTTTGCGCATAGCGGTCGGCGACGTTGCTGAGCAGCGTCAGCTCGACGGTGGCCTGGTCGAACTCACTGGCGCGCAGGGTCTGCAGGGCACTGTCGCGGGCGGCAGCACGCCCGCCCCAGAAATCCACTTCATAGCTGGCGGAGAGGTTGGCGCCGAAGCTGTCGACGGTCTTATTACTTTCCGTTGCGTCCAGTGAGGAATTGCCGCTGCCGCGCAGCAGTTTTTCGCGGCTGGCGGTGAGGTTGAAATTCACCTCGGGCAACAACGGCGCACCGGCAATCACCGCGCTGGCCTGGGCCTGACGCACGCGCGCCATGGCGGCCGCCACGTCATAGCTGTCGCGCCGGGCCTGGTCGATCAGGCGGTTGAGTTGCGGGCTGCCAAATTGCGTCCACCACCGCTGGTTGGTGGCTTGTGTGGCCTGTCGCTCGGCGTATTGCCACGCAGCGGGCGGCGCGATGCCGCTGTCGACCTGGGGCGGGTGGCCGGTGCAGGCGTTGAGCAACAGGCACAGGCTGAGCAAGGGCAGGTGCGGCGGGATGCATCGTTTATTCACTGGTCAACGCCTTAACCGGATCGAGCCGGGCAGCTTTACGGGCCGGCATGAAGCCGAATACGACACCGGTGACCAACGCACAGCCAAACGCGCCAAACACCGCCCACAAGGAAAATTGCACCGCCACCTCGACCAGCACCAGTACGCCGCCTACCAGCAGCGCCAAAGCGATGCCCAACAGCCCGCCAACCACCGAGAGCATCACTGCCTCGGTGAGGAACTGGCGCAGGATGTCGCGCTGGCGCGCGCCGGTGGCCATGCGGATACCAATTTCGCGAGTCCGTTCGCGCACGGTCATCAGCATGATGTTCATCACGCCGATACCGCCCACCAGCAGGGAAATCGCGGCAATCGAGCCGAGCATCAACGACAGGGTGTTCTGCGTGCGCGCCTCGGCCTGGATCATTGCCGCGTTGTTGGTCAACTGGTAGTCGCGCTTGCCGTTGTGCAGCTTGAGCATCAACTGGTCGATGGCCAGTTCGGCCTCATGCACCTTGCGCGCATCGGCGGCGGCAATCGCCACGTATTCGGGGTTGTAGGTGCCGAACAGGCGCACGCTGGCGGCGGTGTAGGGAATGGCGACACGGTCATCGCTGTCTTTGTTGCCGGAACTGGAGCCTTTTTCAGCCAGCACACCGATGACCTGGAAAGGCACGTTCTCGATCAGGATGTATTGGCCGATCGGGGTGGCGACGTTCTTGAACAGTTTCTCGCGGATACGGTGGCCGATCACGGCGACGGTGGCCCCGGCGCGCTCGTCAGCCTCGGTGAAGTAGCTGCCCTCGACCACCGGCCAGTTGAAGATCTCCGGGAAGTTGACGTCGTTGCCGCCCACGTAGGCGAGGTAATCCAGATTGCCGAACCGTACACCGGCGTCGCTGCCATTGACCGGCATGATGCGCTTGACCTGGGGCAGCGCCGCCAGGGCCGCGACATCGTTAAGGGTAACGATGCCCAGCGGCGTGCGCGGGTTGGGCGAGGAGCCACTCAGGTAGATGATGTTGGAGCCGAACGCGCCCATCTGCGCCATGACCTGGCGCTTGCTGCCTTCGCCCACCGCCAGCATCACCACCACCGACGCCACGCCGATGATGATGCCCAGCAGTGTCAGCGCGGTGCGGAAGCGGTTGATCCACATCACTCGCCAGGCCGCTTGCACGGCGTCCACCAGTTCGGCTTTCCAGGCACCGTTGTGTTCGGCACCGTCGGCCAGGCGCTGGCGCAGGTCCACGGCTTGCAGCGCGCCGCTGTGGGCGGCGGCGGGCACGTGGGTTTCACGGGTTGCCGAGTCACTGATGATCAGGCCATCACGGATCTCGATGATGCGGTTGGCGCGCGCCGCCACTTCACGGTCGTGGGTAATCAGAATGACCACATGGCCCTGGCCCGCCAGTTCATCCAGCAGCGCCATCACCTCGGCGCCGCTGTGGCTGTCGAGGGCGCCGGTGGGTTCGTCGGCGAGAATGATATGCCCGCCGTTCATCAGGGCGCGGGCAATGGACACGCGTTGTTGCTGGCCGCCGGAGAGCTGATGCGGGCGGTTGCCGGTGCGGTCGGCCAGGCCCAGGCGGGTCAGCAGCGCCTTGGCGCGGGCGTGCCGTTCGGCGGCGCTGATGCCGGCATAGATCGCCGGCATCTCGACGTTTTCCTGAGCCGAGCCCGACGGGATCAGGTGGTAGCCCTGGAACACGAAACCAAAGGCTTCACGGCGCAGCCAGGCCAGTTCGTCGCTGTCCAGGTGCGCGACGTTTTCGCCGGCGAACAGATAGTCGCCCTCGGTGGGGCGATCAAGGCAGCCGAGAATGTTCATCAGCGTGGATTTGCCGGAGCCCGATGCGCCGACGATGGCGACGAATTCCCCGGCATGGATCGACAGGTCGATCCCGCGCAACACGTCGACCTGCGGGCTGTCGCCGCCGCCGTAGGATTTGCGGATGTTCTTGAGTTCGATCAGCGGCGTGGTCAAGTCAACCCCCGTTGCCATCGACCGGGCCGATCAGCAGGTGATCGCCTTCGCTCAAGCCCTCAAGCACTTCGACCCGCAGGCGGTCGCTGATACCCAGGCGCACCGGGCGCTCCTCGATATCGCCGTTTTTGGCCACCACCCGCGCGAATGGCTGGTCGGCGCCGTGGCTGCCCAACAAGGCCGCGACGGGGGCCGTGAGTACGTCCTTGACCTGACTGGCGACGAAAAACACCTGGGTGGTCATTTCGGCCATCAGCGCATTGTCGGCGTTGTCCACATCCAGCAGCACGGTGTAGAGCACCACGCGGCCACTCCCGCTTTTGCTGGCGCTGCTGGGGCTGCCACTGCCCTGGCTGGTTTCATTCAGCGGCTTGGGCGGTATCGGCAAGATCTGGCGCACGGTGCTGGTCCAGCGCCGGCTGCCACCGGCGAGGGTGGTGAAATAGGCGCTCATGCCCGGTTTGACGTGGCCGATGTCGGCTTCGGAGACTTCGGCCCACACGGTCATCGGCGATAACTTGGCAATGCGCAGGATCAGCGGCGTCTGTTGCTGGGCGTTGAGGGTCTGGCCGACCCGTGCGTCCACCGCCACCACGGTGCCGCTCATGGGCGCATAGATGCGTGTATAGCCCAACTCTGCCTCGTCGCTGCGCAGGCTGGCCTGGGCCTGGCGGATCTGTGCCTGGAACATCTCGACCCGGGCCTGGGTGGCACTCAGTTCGGCCTTGGCGGTTTGCACGTCTTCTTCGCGAGTGGCGTTGCCGGCGGCCAGGCGCTGTTGACGCTGGTATTTCTGGCGCGCGAGTTCGTGCTGGGCCTTCTGTTCCTGCAGCTGGGCCTTGAGGTTTTCGATGGAGTAGCGACTGGCGTCGAGTTTGGCTTTTTGCGTCGAAGGGTCGATTTCCACCAGCAACTGGCCTTCTTTGACCTGATCCCCGGCCTCGACGTGAATCTCGCGGATCTGCCCGGACGCCTGGGCGCCGACGTCGACATACCGGCGCGGTTGCAGCGTACCCAGCGCAGTGACGCTGTTTTCAATGTTGCCGCGGGTGACGGTGACCGTGGACAGCGTATCGCGGCCGGGCGGCAGCACCTGCCAGGCGGCCACCGCAAGGATGGGGATCAGGCACGCGACAGCGAGCAGGGCGCGTCGAGCGGGGCGAGGGCGTTTCATGCGTTGGTTCCAGCCAGGAAGTGAGGGCCGCAGTTGCGGAGGGGCTGAGTGTTATACGAGAAAATTGCCCGCAGATTTAGGCGTTTACATGCACGGAAACAGCGCTATGGAATAAAAAACTCGCGCATTGATGCAAGACTTCTTTAAAAGTAGATGAGAATTACTATAAATTGCACGCACTCAAACTGCCATCATCCATGGCCTGTCTTGTTAAGTACTCAAGGATTTGATGCCGTCGCCCTGACGGCCGGGAGTCATGTTGGAAAACTACTATCGCGAGCTGGTGTGTTTCCTCAACGCCAAGCTGGGCAACCGTCAGGTGGCCGAGGATGTGGTGCATGACGCTTATGTCCGAGTGCTGGAGCGCTCCAGTGACACGCCGATCGAACAACCGCGCGCGTTTTTGTACCGCACCGCGCTGAACCTGGTAATCGATGGTCATCGGCGTAACGCTTTGCGCCAGTCCGAACCCCTGGACGTGCTGGACAGCGAGGAGCGTTTCGCCACCAGTTCACCGCATGCCTGCCACGATCAGGACCAGCGCCTTGAAATGCTCGAGCGTGCCCTGTCCGAGCTGCCGGCCACCTGCCGCGACAGCTTCCTGCTGCGCAAACTCGACGGCCTGTCCCACCTGCAAATCGCCGAACGCCTGAGTATTTCCCGCAGCCTGGTGGAGAAACACATCGTCAACGCCATGAAGCATTGCCGGGTGCGCATGCGCGAGTGGGACGCGCACTGATCAATGATCAGTTAAATTTTATTTCACTGTCCTCGTTTCCTATCAACACATGACCTGTTGTGCAGGTCGTGAAGGTATTCCCGCCCCACCGCCAAGGGGCTTATCCAGAGGACACTGGAATGACACAGGCAATTGCTTCGCCCGCGGTTCACGACCTGATCGGTATCGGTTTCGGCCCTTCGAACCTGGCGTTGGCCATCGCCCTGCAGGAGCGCGAAAAAGCCCAGGGCAAACTGGACGTGCTGTTTCTCGACAAACAGGCCGATTACCGTTGGCACGGCAATACCCTGGTGACCCAGAGCGAACTGCAGATTTCGTTCCTCAAGGACCTGGTGACCTTGCGCAACCCCACCAGCCCTTACTCTTTCGTCAATTACCTCAAGGCCCACGACCGCCTGGTGGACTTCATCAACCTGGGCACTTTTTACCCGTGCCGCATGGAGTACAACGACTACCTGCGCTGGGTCGCGGGGCAGTTCCAGGCCCAGGCGCGCTACGGCGAGGAAGTGCTGGCGATCGAGCCGATCCTGCAACAGCAACACGTTGAAGCACTGCGCGTGATCTCCCGTGACGCGCTGGGCGAACAGCATGTGCGCACCACCCGTTCGGTGGTGGTCAGCGCCGGCGGCACGCCGCGTGTGCCTGAAGCGTTCAAGGCCCTCAAGGATGATGGCCGCGTGTTCCACCATTCCCAATACCTGGCGCGCATGGCCCAGCAGCCGTGTGTTGAAGGCAAGGCGATGCGCATTGCAATCATTGGCGGTGGGCAAAGCGCGGCTGAAGCCTTTATCGACTTGAACGACAGTTTCCCGTCGGTGCAGGTCGACATGATCCTGCGCGGTTCGGCGCTCAAGCCCGCCGACGACAGCCCGTTCGTCAACGAAGTGTTTTCACCGGCGTTTACCGATCTGGTGTTCCAGCAGGTCGGCGCCGAGCGCGAACGCCTGGTGGCCGAGTACCAAAACACCAACTATTCGGTGGTTGACCTGGACCTGATCGAGCGCATCTATGGCATTTTCTATCGCCAGAAAGTCTCTGGTGTCGCCCGCCAGGCGTTCCGCACCATGACCGTGGTCGAGAAAGCCAGCGCCAGCCCGCTGGGCATCGAACTGTCCTTGCGCAACAACGCCAGCGGCGAAACCAGCGTCAGCCACTACGACGCGGTGATCCTGGCCACCGGTTACGAGCGCCAGATGCATCGCGAACTGCTCGCGCCGCTGGAAGCCTATATGGGCGACTTCGAAGTGGCGCGCGACTACCGCATCGTCACCGACGAGCGCTGCAAGGCCGGCATCTATATCCAGGGCTTCAGCCAGGCCAGCCATGGCTTGAGCGATACCTTGCTGTCGGTACTGCCGATTCGGGCGGATGAGATCGCGGCGTCGTTGTATAAAAACGATCGCCATCGGGGCAAAGCGCGCTCGGTGCAGGACCTGCTCCTTGCAACTGCGAGCTGATCGAGCACAGTCCTACAGACGGCACTGGCGCCAAGGTTGAGCTACTGGTACTGTACAAAAAACCAGTATCGGTAGCTCTCCATGCAGTTGATCGAAAAACTCAGTATCCTCGCCGACGCCGCCAAGTACGATGCTTCCTGCGCCAGCAGTGGCGCGCCCAAGCGCAGTTCCGAGGGCAAGGCCGGGCTGGGTTCCACCGACGGCATGGGCATCTGCCACAGTTACACCCCGGACGGCCGTTGCGTGTCGTTGCTCAAGGTGTTGCTGACCAATTTCTGTCTTTACGACTGCCAATACTGCGTCAACCGCCGCTCCAGCGACGTGCCGCGTGCGCGTTTCAGCCCGGAGGAGGTGGTCACCCTGACCCTGGATTTCTACCGGCGCAATTGCGTCAGCGGGCTGTTTCTCAGTTCCGGCATTATTCGCTCGGCCGACTACACCATGGAGCAACTGGTCAGGGTCGCCAAGCTGTTGCGCGAAGAGCATGACTTTCGCGGCTACATCCACCTCAAGACCATTCCCGAAGCCGACCCGGCACTGATCGCCGAGGCCGGGCGTTATGCCGATCGGCTCAGCGTGAACATCGAGTTGCCCACCGATGTCAGCCTGCAAACCCTGGCGCCGGAAAAGCAGATCGTTTCAATCAAGCAAGCCATGCAAACCATCTACACCGGTGAGCAAACCGTCCTCAAAGAGCCGCGCGCGCCGCGTTTCGCCCCGGCCGGGCAGAGCACGCAGATGATCGTCGGCGCCGACGACACCGACGACAGCACCATCTTGCACGGCGCCGAGGCGCTGTACGGCAACTTTAAGTTGCGCCGCGTCTATTATTCGGCGTTCAGCCCCATCCCCAACAGTCCGAAAAGCGTGCCCCTGGCCGCGCCGCCGCTGATGCGCGAGCACCGTTTGTATCAAGCAGACTTTCTGTTGCGCAGTTACGGTTTCAGCGCCAACGAACTGTTTGAAGGGCCCGGTCACCTGGCGCTGGATATCGACCCCAAGCTGGCCTGGGCGCTGGAGCATCGCGAGGTGTTTCCGCTGGACTTGAATCGCGCCGAACCCACGTTGATTGCGCGCATCCCCGGCATCGGCCTGCGCACCACCCAGCGCCTGGTGGACCTACGCCGCGAACGCAAGATCCGTTTCGAAGACCTGGCGCGCATGCGCTGCGTGCTGGCCAAGGCCAAGCCGTTTTTCATCACCAGCGACTACCACCCACAACAGGCCGACACCACCAGCGTGTTGCTGCGCGAGCAACTGCGCGACCGCCCGCAGCCTCAGCAAATGGGGTTATGGGGATGATCAGCCTGGAATGCGACAATCTGTTCAGCACCTGGCGCGAACAGGCGCGCTGGCTGCTCAGCCATCAGGTTGACCCCAGCCAGGTGAGCTGGGGCGAGGCCGAAGTGGCAGACCTGTTTGCCACCGACGAGCCGATTCCTGCGCAGCTTGGGCCGTTTCAGGCGCGCATTCCCAAGGCGCTGTTGGCGCTGTTGGAGTCGGCCGCCTGCTATCACGGCGATCAGCGTTGGAGCTTGCTCTACGAGGTGCTGTGGCGAGTCAGCCATGGCGACCGTACCGCCATGCTGGCCGGGGACAAGCTGGGCAGTGAGTTGCAACGGCGGATCAAGCAGGTGAGTCGCGAAGCTCACCACCTGCACGCATTTGTGCGGTTTATCGCGCTGCCCTCAGAGGCCGGGCCGCAGTTGCCGGAATACGTGGCCTGGCATGAGCCGGCCCACGACATATTGAAATCAGCCAGTCAGCACTTTATCGGGCGCATGGGCCGGCATCGCTGGATGATCGCTACGCCGCTGGATGGGGTGTATTACGACGGTCAGCAGTTGATTCATCAACGCGAATGCCCCCAAGCCTGGCAGCAACTGGCGCAAAACGTCGAAGACCCTCACAGCGCCATGTGGCTGACCTACTACAGCCATATCTTCAACCCGGCGCGCTTAAACCCAAAAGTGATGGAAGGGCATTTGCCCAGTCGATTCTGGAAGAACCTGCCGGAGGGCAAGTTGATTCCGGGGTTGATCAGCGAGGCGCGGACGGGCAAGCAGCGCGATGGGCAGGCGAAGCTGATTGGGACCAAGCCGGGCAAGCGAATTTCCAGCGGGCACGGTTAAAACGGCGAGAAGGGGCTGGTGCCCGATAGCGGTGTGTCAGTCACCGAATGCAGCTGCAGGCGAATCATCAGGACAGTTTTGTTGTTTGCATGGGTGCACGGGTCCATGGGGGGCTGAGCTGTGGGGGTATTTTGTGCGTTGCGGTGGGGGAATCCCGGCTGAAACAGAGGGGCGGCTCAGCCGGGAAAGCTGAAAAGTGGGGTGGGGCAGCCGAATCGGCTGAGAGGCTTGAAATGCGCTCAAACTCTGGGAGCTGGCTTGCCTGCGATAGCGATAGGTCAGTACTGAATGTTCTGACTGACAGACCGCTATCGCAGGCAAGCCAGCTCCCACATTAGTATGGTGGCGGTCGTGACACCCGAGCCAGGAAGGAGAATGCATGTCTACCGCTGTTCGTCTTGCCCAAACCACCGATGCCGAGGGGATCAGCCAGGTCATCCTGGCGGCCTTACACAGCAGCAATGCGCGGGATTACCCGGCGGATGTGATCGCTCGCGTGGCGAGCAATTTTACGCCTGACGCCGTGCTGGCCTTGCTCCAGCGTCGGGTTGTGCTGGTGGCGGTGCAGGGTCAGGTGATCGTCGCCACTGCGGCGCTGGATGCCAATGTGGTGCGCTCGGTATTCGTCAACCCGGCGTTGCAGGGGCAGGGCATTGGCCGGTTGTTGATGATTGAGATCGAACTGCGTGCGCGAGACGCCGGGGTGACGGTCTTGAGCGTGCCGTCTTCGCTGACCGCCGAGCCGTTCTACACCAAGATGGGTTTCCACACGGTGCGCGATGTCTACCACGGTAACGAGCGCACGCTGGTGATGGAGAAGGCGTTGTTGTCCCGTCACCCCATCGGGCCGTATCGCGACCGTCAGCACCGTGCACAAGTGGTGGCTTTGTGGCAGGAGGCGTTTGGGTACGACACCGCGCACAACCTGCCGACGTTGGCGATTGATAAGAAGCTGGCGGTCAACGATGGGTTGTTTTTTGTGGCCATGGATAAAAAGGCTGTGATCGGCAGCATTCTCGCCGGCTACGACGGGCATCGTGGTTGGCTGTATTCGGTGGCGGTGCACAGCGATTATCGCCGGCAGGGCCTGGGGGCTTCGTTGGTGCGGTATGCCGAACAGGCGTTGACTGCACTGGGGTGCATGAAGATCAATTTGCAGATTACGGGCGGCAATGATGCGGTGGTGGGGTTTTATGAGGCGCTGGGGTATGGGGTGGAGCCGAGGATCAGCATGGGCAAGAAAATAGCCGTGAATATCCCGCCGCAGACCTGAACACACCGTCGCGCAAATGTGCGAGTGGGCTTGCCCGCGATGGCGGTCTATCAGTTAACGTGTTCAGTCACTGATAGACCGCTATCGCGGGCAAGCCAGCTCCCACATGGGTTGTGTGGGGCTGGCTTTTGGGCTTAGACCTTGACGATCCAGCCTTCTGGCGCTTCGACGTCGCCGGTTTGCACGCCAGTCAGCTCTTTGTAGAGCTGCTGGGTGATCGGGCCGACTTCGGTCTCGCTGTGGAACACGTGCAGCTTGCCGTTGTACTGGATGCCGCCGATCGGCGAGATCACGGCGGCTGTGCCGCAGGCACCGGCTTCCTTGAACTGATCCAGTTTGTCGATGAACACTTCGCCCTCGACCACTTTCAGGCCCAGGCGCGACTGGGCCAGCTCGATCAGCGACAGGCGGGTGATGCCCGGCAGCACCGAAGGTGACTTCGGCGTGATGAACTGGTTGTCGTGGGTGATCCCGAAGAAGTTGGCCGAGCCGACTTCTTCGATCTTCGAATGGGTCATCGGGTCCAGGTAGATCGCATCGGCGAAACCGGATTTTTTCGCTTCGGCACCCGGCATCAGGCTGGCAGCGTAGTTGCCACCCACTTTGGCGGCGCCGGTGCCTTGTGGCGCGGCGCGGTCGAAAGTGGAGATCTGGAAGTTGTGCGGCACCAGGCCGCCTTTGAAATAGGCGCCGACCGGGATGGCGAAGACCGAGAAGATGAACTCCGGCGCGGTACGCACGCCGATGTTGTCACCGGTGCCGATCACGAACGGGCGCAGGTACAGCGCGCCGCCGCTGCCGTACGGCGGGATGAACCGCTCGTTGGCCTTGACCACTTGCTTGCACGCTTGGATGAAGTCGTCGGTCGACACGTGCGGCATCAGCAGGCGTGCACAGCTGCGCTGCATGCGCGCGGCGTTCTGGTCAGGGCGGAACAGGTTGATCGAACCGTCCTTGCAACGATAGGCCTTGAGGCCTTCAAAGCATTGCTGGCCATAATGCAGGGCCGTGGAGCCCTCGCTGATGTGCAGCACGTTGTCGTCGGTCAGGGTGCCTTCTTGCCATTCGCCGTTTTTCCAGACCTGGAGAAACCGCTTGTCGGTCTTGATGTAGTCAAAACCCAGCTTGTCCCAATTGATGCTTTCGTTACCCATGACACCCTCTATCTCTGGTCAACCGCCTGGTCGAAGGCAGGCGTGTCGGTTTTTTCTGGATGGGCGCAACAATACTGCATTATTGGCCGGTGTGGGAGCAGGTGGGTGGGCCGTTCAGCATGTGTGTTGGCTGATCCGCCGTTATCGCAGGCAAGCCAGCTCCCACATTTGGAATGCTCTCCCCTGTGGGAGCCGGGCTTGCCCGCGATAGCCTCACCGCGGATTTACAGGTGCAGCGCGTGGCCCAAGGCTCTTAGGGCCGCTTCTTGTACAGCTTCGCCGAGCGTCGGGTGGGCGTGGATGGTGCCGGCCACATCTTCCAGACGCGCGCCCATTTCCAGGCTCAAGCCGAAGGCGGTGGACAGCTCGGAGACACCCACGCCTACAGCCTGCCAGCCGACAATCAGGTGGTTGTCACGCCGCGCAACCACGCGCACAAAGCCGGTTTTGGATTCCAGGGTCATGGCGCGGCCATTGGCCGCAAACGGGAAGCTCGACACGATGCAGTCCATGCCCGCGGCCTTGGCTTCGTCCGGGGTCTTGCCAACCACCACCAGTTCCGGATCGGTAAAGCACACCGCCGGGATCGCCGCCGGGTTGAATTCGCGGGATTTACCGCTGATCAGTTCGGCCACCATCTCGCCCTGACCCATGGCGCGGTGGGCCAGCATCGGCTCGCCGCTCAGGTCGCCGATCGCCCACACGTTGCGCATGCTGGTCTGGCAACGGCTGTCGATCCTGATCGCCGAACCGTTCATGTCCAGGTTCAGCGCTTCCAGGTTCCAGCCCTGGGTATTGGGTGTGCGACCCACAGCCACCAGCACCTGATCGGTCTCCAGCGACAAGGTGTCGCCATTGGGATCGCGCACTTGCAGGCACTGGTTCTCAAAACCGGTGACGCTGTGTTTCAGGTACAGCTTCACGCCCAGTTGCTTGAGGGATTCTGCCACCGGCAATGTCAGCTCGGCGTCATAGGCGGGCAGGATATGTTCCTGCGCCTCGACCACACTGACCTCAGCGCCAAGCTTGCGGTAGGCAATGCCCAGCTCCAGCCCGATATAGCCGCCGCCCACCACAATCAGACGCTTGGGCACATGCGTAGGCGCCAGGGCTTCGGTGGAGGAAATGATCGGCCCGCCAATCGGCAGCATCGGCAGGTTGACGCTCTTCGATCCGGTGGCCAGCAGCAGGTGTTCGCATTGGATACGCTGGTCGCCGACGTCGACCGTCTTGCCATCGACCACCTTGGCCCAACCGTGGATCACTTGCACTTTGTGTTTTTTCAGCAGGGCGGCGACGCCTGTGGTCAGGCGATCGACAATGCCGTCTTTCCATTCCACGCTCTTGCGGATATCCAGCGTCGGCACGTCGACTTCGATGCCCAACTGCGAACCCTGGCTGTGATGCACGGTTTGCTGAAATTGCTCAGCCACGTGAATCAAGGCTTTGGACGGAATGCAGCCGATGTTCAGGCAAGTGCCGCCCAGCGCCTGGCCTTCGACCAGAATGGTCGGGATACCCAACTGGCCAGCGCGAATCGCCGCGACGTAACCGCCAGGGCCGCCACCGATGATCAGTAGCGTGGTGTGTAATGTCTGGGACATGCCTTACTCCAAAAACAGGCTGGCGGGTTGTTCGAGCAGGCCGCGAACGGCCTGGATGAATTGCGCCGCGTCCATGCCGTCGACCACGCGGTGATCAAAGGAGCTGGAGAGGTTCATCATCTTGCGGATCACGATCTGGCCCTTGATCACCATCGGCCGCTCAACGATGCGGTTGACGCCGACGATGGCCACCTCCGGCAGGTTCAGCACCGGCGTGCTGACGATGCCGCCCAAGGCGCCGAGGCTGGTCAGGGTAATGGTCGAACCCGACAGCTCGTCGCGACTGGCCTTGCCATTGCGCGCGGCGGTGGCCAAACGCGCGATTTCCTCGGCATTGCCCCACAGGCTGCGCGCTTCGGCGTGACGCACCACTGGCACCATCAGGCCGACGTCGCTCTGGGTGGCGACGCCCACATGCACCGCACCAAGGCGGGTGATGACTTGGGCTTCGTCGTCGTACCGTGCGTTGATCTGCGGAAAATCGCGCAACGCCACGACCATGGCGCGCACGATAAACGGCAGCAGGGTCAGCTTGCCGCGCGTGGCACCGTGCTTCTCGTTGAGGTGCACGCGCAACTCGTCGAGGGCGGTGACGTCGATTTCTTCCACGTAGCTGAAATGCGCGGCGCGCCGGGTGGCGTCCTGCATGCGCTGGGCAATCTTGCGGCGCATGCCGATCACCGGGATGTGTTCTTCGTCGGTGCGTTCGGCATAGGGGTTGGCAGCGGTTTTATTTTGCGCCGGACGCTGGAGCAAGAAAGCCTCCAGATCTTCGTGCAAAATCCGGCCCGCCGGACCAGAGCCCTGCACCAGGCGTAGCTGGATGCCAGCATCCAAGGCATGTTTGCGCACGGCAGGGGAGGCCAGTGGGCGTTCGTCAGCTTCACGGGCCACGTGTGGTTGAGCTGCAACCACAGGCGCGGGCGCAGGCTTGCTTGGCGCTGGCGCGGGTTTGGCTTCAGCAACCGCGGCTGGCACAGCTGCAGGTGCAGCGGTTGCCGGTGCAGCCACCGCAGGTACATCCTTGGCGTTACCCGCGCCTTCCACTTCAATGCTGATCAAAATACTGCCCACGGCCATGACTTCACCCGGCTCGCCGCCGAGGGAAATCACTTTGCCGTGCACCGGCGAGGGAATGTCCACCATCGCCTTATCGGTCATCACATCCGCCAGCACCTGGTCTTCAACCACCAGGTCGCCGACCTTTACGTGCCATACCGACAGTTCAACTTCTGCGATGCCTTCGCCAATGTCCGGCATCTTGATAACGTGCGTGCCCATTCAGACCTCCATGACCCGTTTCAACGCCGCGCCCACACGGGACGGCCCTGGGAAATACGCCCACTCTTGCGCGTGCGGGTAGGGGGTGTCCCAGCCGGTGACGCGTTCGATCGGCGCTTCCAGGTGGTGGAAGCAATGCTCTTGCACCAGCGCCACCAACTCGGCGCCAAAGCCGCAGGTGCGCGTGGCTTCGTGCACCACCACGCAACGGCCGGTTTTTTTCACCGACTTGACGATGGTTTCCAGGTCCAGCGGCCACAGGCTGCGCAGGTCGATGACCTCGGCGTCGATGCCGGTTTCTTCGGCGGCCACTTGCGACACATACACGGTGGTGCCGTAGGTCAGCACCGTGACGGCCGAGCCCGGACGCACGATGGCGGCCACGTCCAGCGGCACGGTGTAGTAACCGTCCGGCACTTGTGCTTGCGGGTGTTTCGACCACGGCGTTACCGGGCGGTCATGGTGGCCGTCGAACGGGCCGTTGTACAGGCGTTTGGGCTCGAGGAAGATCACCGGGTCGTCGTTTTCGATCGAGGCAATCAGCAGGCCTTTGGCGTCATACGGGTTGGACGGCATCACCGTGCGCAGGCCGCAGACCTGGGTGAACACCGCTTCGATACTCTGGCTGTGGGTCTGGCCGCCATAGATGCCGCCGCCGCAGGGCATGCGCATGGTCAGCGGCGCAGTGAACTGGCCGGCCGAGCGATAACGCAGGCGCGCAGCTTCGGAGATGATCTGGTCGGTCGCGGGGTAGACGTAGTCGGCGAACTGGATTTCTGCCACCGGGCGCAGGCCGTAGGCACCCATGCCCACAGCCACACCGACAATGCCGCTTTCGGAGATCGGCGCGTCGAATACCCGCGAGCTGCCGTACTTGTTCTGCAAGCCCTCGGTGCAACGGAACACACCGCCGAAGTAACCGACGTCCTGGCCGAATACCACCACGTTATCGTCACGCTCAAGCATCACATCCATGGCCGAGCGCAAGGCCTGGATCATGGTCATGGTGGTGGTGGTCATGGCGGTTTCCACTTCGATACGGTTGTTGTGATCGTTCATGGTCAGATCCCCAACTCTTGACGCTGGCGCTTCAAGTGCTCCGGCATCTCTTTATAAACGTCTTCGAACATGGTGGCGGCGCTTGGAATCTGGCCGCCGGCGAGGGTGCCGTACTGTTCGGCTTCTTTTTGCGCCTTGACCACCTCGGCCTCAAGTTCGGCACTGACCGCCGCGTGTTCCTCTTCGGACCACTGGCCAATCTTGATCAAGTGCTGCTTGAGGCGCGTAATCGGGTCGCCGAGCGGGAAGTGGCTCCAGTCATCGGCGGGGCGGTATTTGGACGGATCATCCGAGGTTGAGTGCGGACCGGCGCGGTAGGTGACCCATTCGATCAGCGTTGGCCCGAGGTTGCGGCGTGCACGCTCGGCCGCCCAGGCGGAGGCGGCGTACACGGCGATAAAGTCGTTGCCGTCCACGCGCAGGGAGGCGATACCGCAACCCACACCGCGTCCGGCGAAGGTGGTGGCTTCACCGCCAGCAATGGCCTGGAAAGTGGAAATGGCCCACTGGTTGTTGACCACGTTGAGAATCACCGGCGCACGGTAGACGTGGGCGAAGGTGAGGGCGGTGTGGAAGTCGGATTCGGCGGTGGCGCCGTCGCCGATCCAGGCCGAAGCGATTTTGGTGTCACCCTTGATCGCCGAGGCCATGCCCCAGCCCACACCTTGTACGAATTGGGTGGCGAGGTTGCCGGAAATAGTGAAGAAGCCAGCGTCCTTGACCGAGTACATGATGGGCAACTGGCGGCCCTTGAGCGGGTCGCGCTCGTTGGACAGCAGTTGGCAGATCAAGTCCACCAGCGGCACTTCGCGCGCCATCAGGATGCTTTGCTGGCGATAGGTGGGAAAGCACATGTCGTCGATGTTCAAGGCCAGGGCCTGGGCGCTGCCGATGGCCTCTTCGCCGAGGCTTTGCATGTAGAACGACATTTTTTTCTGCCGCTGGGCGACCACCATGCGGTTGTCGAAGATCCGCGTCTTGAGCATGGCGCGCATGCCTTTGCGCAGGATCTCGACAGGAACGCCTTCGGCCCACGGGCCAAGGGCCTGGCCCCGGTCGTCGAGCACGCGAATCAGGCCCTTGGCCAGGTCAGCGGTGTCGGCGGGTTCTACGTCAATGGCGGGTTTGCGCACCAGGCCGGCGTCGGTCAGACGCAGGTAGGTAAAGTCGGTCTTGCAGCCTGGGCGGCCCGAGGGTTCGGGAACGTGCAGGCGCAGTGGTTCGTACTGCTGGGTCATGGCTTTCTACGCTCTATCTTGTGAATTTCTTGTAGTGGGCGCGCTAGCTGACAGTCCGTCTCCGGGTAGGAGAAATCTTGTCCTACAACAATCATAGGCGTGGCGTAGAAGAATATTTATCTGTGTTTCGTTGCGCTCGCGATCATTTGCGGATAAAAAAACTGCATAAACATAATAAACAGGTGATTTTGTCTCATGCGCAAACTGGACCGTACCGATATCGGCATTCTCAACGCCCTGCAGGAAAACGCGCGCATCACTAACGCCGACCTGGCCCGCTCGGTCAACCTGTCACCCACACCGTGTTTCAACCGGGTCAAGGCGATGGAAGAGTTGGGCCTGATTCGCGATCAGGTCACGCTGCTCGATGCCGATTTGCTCGGGCTGCACGTCAACGTGTTTATTCATGTGAGCCTGGAAAAGCAGAACGAGCTGGCGCTGCAGCAGTTCGAAGGTGCGATCTCGGACCGCCCGGAAGTGATGGAGTGTTACCTGATGGCCGGTGATCCGGACTACCTGATCCGCGTGCTGGTGCCGACGATCCAGTCGCTGGAGCGCTTCATGATGGACTTTTTGACCAAAGTGCCCGGCGTCGCGAATATCCGCTCCAGCTTTGCGCTCAAGCAAGTGCGCTACAAGACGGCGCTGCCTTTACCCGCCAATGGCATCAACCTCGGCACATGACCTCAGCCGCGCCGCTGTAAAAAATTGGGCGCGGGCTTGCTCGCGAAAGCGGTGTGCCAGGCACACGATGAGTTGACTGACCCGCCGCTTTCGCGAGCAAGCCCGCTCCCACGTTTAGATCCTCTTTCAGAGTTGGTTAAGCGGAATCTTCAGGTAAGTCACCCCATTCCCCTCAGCAGGCGGCATATGCCCCGCCCTCACATTCACCTGAATCGCCGGCAACAACAGCGTTGGCATCCCCAGCCCGGCATCACGTTTCGTGCGCATCGCAACAAACGTCGCCTCATCCACCCCGTCATGCACATGAATATTGCCCGCGCGCTGTTCCGCGACTGTGGTCAGGCACTTGGCCTCGCGGCCTTCAGGCGGGTAGTCATGACACACGTACAGTTCGGTTTCCAAAGGAAAGGCCAGCAACTTACGCATCGACGCATACAACTGCCGCGCATCGCCACCCGGGAAATCGCAGCGCGCGGTGCCCACGTCCGGCATGAACAGTGTGTCACCCACCAGAATCAAGCGGTCGTCGATCAAGTAGGCCATGTCCGCCGGGGTATGCCCGGGCACATGCAGCGCCTGCGCTTTCAGGTTGCCGATATGAAAGACCTCATCCGGCGCAAACAAATGGTCGAACTGCGAGCCATCGACGCGAAATTCCGGCTCCAGGTTGAACAGGTTCTTGAATACGTCCTGGACCTTGCTGATCGACTGACCAATGGCGATCTTGCCGCCCAGCGTACGGCGCAGGTACGGCGCGGCAGACAAGTGATCGGCATGCGCATGGGTTTCCAGCAGCCATTGCACCTGCAGGCCGTGCGCACGCACAAACGCGATGACTTTGTCGGCCTGGGCCGTGTCGGTGCGCCCGGAGGCCGGGTCGTAATTGAGCACCGAGTCGACGATGGCACATGGGCCGCCGTCCGTTTCATGGATGACGTAGGTGAAGGTCGACGATGCCTCGTCCAGAAAAGCGTGAATTAACGCTGGCATGGCGGCTGTCCCTGTTGAGGAAGAAAAACGGTGAAGAAAAAAGTCGTTACAATCAGTTTACGTTTACACATAATGTTTTGAGCTTAAGTGACGTAAAGGACCCGAAGCAAATGGAATCTACTCTGAGTGAGGGCGAAGTCGCCCAGTTGCGCGCATCGGCGTCCAAGGCCTGCTCCTTGCTCAAGGCGTTGGCCAACGAGGACCGTTTGTTGATTCTGTGCCAATTGACCCAGGGCGAGCGCAACGTGGGTGAGCTGGAAGCGCTGACCGGCGTGCGCCAGCCCACGCTGTCTCAACAGTTGGGCATCCTGCGTGACGAAGGGTTGGTCGCCACCCGTCGGGAAGGCAAATACATTTTCTACGGGCTGGCCAGCCATGAAGTGATTCAAGTGATGAAAACCCTGTCCGGGCTGTACTGCGGCGCGGTCATGAAAAGCTGGGCGTGACGCCATCCGGCAGCGACCCTTGTGTGCATGTAAAAGAAAGGCGATTGACCATGAATGACCAACACTGTGGCCCTACCATCAGTGGCGATATCGTAGTCATCGGCGGCGGTTCGGCGGGCATCGGCCTGCTGGCCAGCCTGCTCAAACGTGACCCGCACCTGAACATCACCCTGATCGAACCGAGCGACTATCACTGCTACCAGCCGGCCTGGACCCTGGTCGGCGGCGGCGCCTACGACGTCAAAAAGACCCGGCGGCCACTCGCCGATGTGCTGCCCAATGGCGTCACCTGGGTGCAGGCCGCCGTCACCGAAGTGCTGCCCGAGGCGCAGACCCTGGTGCTCGACAGCGGCCAGCGCGTTACCTGGAACAACCTGATCGTGTGCCCCGGCCTGCGCCTGGCCTGGGAAAAGGTCGAAGGCCTGCAAGACACCTTGGGCCAAAACGGCGTGACCTCCAATTACAGCTACGAGCATGCCGCCTACACCTGGCAACTGGTGCAGCAGCTCAAGGGCGGCAAGGCGATTTTTACCCAGCCGGCCATGCCGATCAAATGCGCGGGGGCGCCGCAAAAGGCGATGTACCTGTCCTGCGATCACTGGCTCAAACAAGGCCACCTGAAAAACATCGACGTCGAATTCGATCTCGCGGGCGCCGCGCTGTTTGGCGTCGCGACCTTTGTGCCGCCATTGATGAAGTACGTCGAAAAATACCAGGCACGCCTGGCGTTCAATTCCAACCTGGTCAAGGTCGATGGCCCGGCGCGCAAGGCCTGGTTCGAGGTGAAAGACGCTGCGGGCACGGTCACGGTTCAAGAGAAATCCTTCGACCTGCTGCACGTGGTCCCGCCGCAAGTGTCTCCGGACTTTATCCGCCAAAGCCCGCTGGCCGACGCCGCCGGCTGGTGTGAAGTGAACCCCCACAGCCTGCAACACCTGCGTTACCCACACATCTTTGGCCTGGGCGATGTGTGCGGCACCACCAATGCCAAGACCGCTGCCGCTGTGCGCAAGCAGATCGTGGTGGTCGCTGAAAACCTGCTGGCCCTGCGTCAACAGGTGCCGCTGCCGCTCAAGTACGACGGTTATGGTTCCTGCCCACTGACGGTGGAGAAGGGCAAGGTGGTACTGGCCGAGTTCGGCTACGGCGGCAAACTGCTGCCGACCTTCCCACTGGACCCGACCCGGGCGCGCCGTTCGATGTGGTTTCTCAAGGCCACGCTGCTGCCGTGGTTCTACTGGAACGGCATGCTCAAGGGCCGCGAGTGGCTGACCCGCCTGAGCAAGGTGGATTAAATGCTGCTGGCAAGCGTGTTGGGCGTGTTGATGGGCCTGGTCATGGGCCTCACGGGCGCGGGCGGCGGCATCCTTGGGGTGCCGGCGCTGGTGCTGGGGTTGGGCTTGACGATGACCCAGGCGGCGCCGGTGTCATTGCTCGCGGTGGGCACGGCGGCGGCGGTCGGCGCAATCGACGGCTTGCGCCATGGTCTGGTGCGTTACCGCGCGGCCTTATTGATCGCCTTGCTTGGCGCACTGTTTTCGCCCCTGGGTGTATTTTTCGCCCATCAACTGCCGGAGCCCGTGCTGATGGGGCTGTTCAGCGCATTGATGGTGCTGGTGGCCTGGCGCATGTTGCAGCGCGAAAAGGTCGAGGCCGGGCCCAGCGATCATGGCGCCGCGTCGTGGGGCCAGAAGAACTGCATGCTTGATCAGCAGACCGGGCGCCTGGCCTGGACGGCCAAGTGCAGCGCCACGCTGGCCGCCCTCGGCGCGGTGACCGGTGCGGTGTCGGGTTTGCTCGGCGTGGGCGGCGGCTTTCTGATTGTGCCGGCGTTCAAGCAGCTGACGGATGTGCAGATGCGCGGCATCGTCGCCACCTCGTTGATGGTGATCAGCCTGATCTCGCTGATTGGCGTCGCAGGTGCGTTTCATGCCGGGGTGAGCATCGAGCCTGTGGGCTGGGTGTTTATCGGCGCGAGCATCGTCGGCATGCTGATTGGGCGGCGCCTGTGTTCGGTGATCAAGGCGCGCACCCTGCAAGTCGGCTTTGCCAGCCTGTGCGTGGTGGTGGCTATTGGCATGGTGCTCAAGGCCACACTCTGACCGACCTGAAATACATTCCAACGGTGGGAGCGGGCTTGCTCGCGAAAGCGGTGTGCAAGACACCGAATGAGTCGACTGACCCACCGTCTTCGCGAGCAAGCCCGCTCCCACCGTTTTGAACGTGCCCGTTCAAGAGTTCAATTGCTGCCCTGACATGGCAAGATGAACGTCTCTCAGGTTTACTACTCCCTGAGTAATGGATTCACCGACCTTGCACGTCGGCTTATCAAGGCTATCGAATGGACAAATACACCCCCCACACCTGGCAGCCCCACGAGCGACCGAGCCTGCCCGGCTCGCCGTCGACGCCGCTGCACCCCACGCACAAGCGCTGGTTGTTTGCGATGGTCGGTGTGCTGGTGGCAATCACTGGTGGGCTGGGCAACGCGCTGGTGATCGCCAACCTGCAATATTTGCAAGGCGCCTTGGGCGCGACCACCGCCGAAATGGCCTGGCTGCCCGCCGCCTATGTGATGACCAATGTGTGCATGAACCTGCTGCTGGTGAAGTTTCGCCAGCAGTTTGGCCTGCGCGCGTTCACCGAGGTGTTTCTGGTGCTGTATGCGCTGGTCACCTTCGGCCACTTGTTCGTCAACGACCTCAGCTCCGCCATCGCGGTGCGGGCGGCTCACGGTATGGTGGGCGCGGCGCTGAGTTCGCTGGGTTTGTACTACATGATCCAGGCGTTCCCGGCCAAGTGGCGCATGAAAGCCCTGGTGCTCGGCCTGGGCACGGCGCAGCTGGCACTGCCGCTGGCGCGGTTGTTCTCTGAAGACCTGCTGCAAATTGCCGAGTGGCGCGGGCTGTACTTGTTCGAACTGGGCATGGCGCTGATCTGCCTGGGTTGCGTCTTCCTGCTCAAACTGCCGCCCGGCGATCGCTTCAAGACCTTTGAAAAACTCGATTTCCTCACCTTCGGCATCCTCGCCACCGGCGTGGCGCTGCTCTGCGCGGTGTTGTCGCTGGGGCGTATCGATTGGTGGCTGGAAGCCCCGTGGATCGGCGTGGCGTCGGCCTGTTCCCTGGTGTTGATCATGGCCGGCCTGGCCATCGAGCATAACCGCGCCAACCCATTGCTGATGACCCGTTGGCTGGGCAGTGGGGTGATGATTCGCCTGGCCCTGGCGGTGGTGTTGATTCGCATGGTGTTGTCGGAGCAATCCACTGGCGCCGTGGGCTTCATGCAAATGTTGAACATGAGCTACCAGCAGATGCACACCCTCTACGTGGTGATGCTGGCCGGGGCGATTGCCGGGCTGGTGGTCAGTGCGCTGACGATCAACCCGGCGCACCTGTTGATGCCCTTGATCATCTCCCTGGCGCTGATGGCCACCGGCTCGGTGATGGACAGCTTCTCAAGCAACCTGACCCGTCCACAGAACCTGTATATCAGCCAGTTCCTGCTAGGCTTTGGCGGCACCTTTTTTCTGGGGCCGACCATGGTGCTGGGCACGCGCAACGTGCTCACCAACCCGCGCAACCTGGTGAGTTTTTCGGTGATGTTCGGCATCTGCCAGAACCTTGGCGGCCTGATAGGCGCGGCGTTGCTGGGCACTTTCCAGATCGTGCGCGAGAAGTATCACTCCAGCATGATCGTCGAACACCTGACCTTACTGGACCCGCGTGTGGCCGCGCGGGTGCAAAGCGGCGGTTCGGCGTATGGCGGCATCATCGCCGACCCGCAATTGCGCAACCTGATGGGCATTCGCAGCCTGGCCACGGCGGCCACGCGTGAGGCGAATGTGATGGCCTACAACGATGTGTTCATGTTGATTGCGATCATCGCGATCCTCACCATGCTCTGGATCTTCATCCGCAGTCTGTGGCTGATGAGCACCACCAAAGCAGCAGTCCCTCCCGTTCAACCCAGCGGCGTTACTTCATGACCGAAACAACCACGACCACCACCAACGCCATCGCCTCCACCCCGGAAGGCACCGCTCCACCGGGAGCAACCGCGACTGAGCCACGCTCACTGCGGGTGCGCGTCATCTCATCGCTGGGCTTTGCCGCGATTGCCATCGTCGGCGTGCTGATCGTGCTCTATGCCTGGCAATTGCCGCCCTTCAGCAGCGCCGTGGAGAGCACTGAAAACGCACTGGTGCGCGGCCAGGTGACGATTATCGGCCCGCAACTGAGCGGCTATGTGTATGAAGTGCCGGTGCAGGACTTCCAGTTCGTCAAGGCCGGCGACCTGCTGGTGCGCCTGGATGATCGCATCTACAAGCAGCGCCTCGACCAGGCGTTGGCGCAACTGGCGGTGCAGAAAGCCTCGTTGGCCAACGTGGTGCAGCAACGCAACAGTGCCGAAGCCACCATCAAGCTGCGCCAGGCCGCGCTGGTCGACAGCCAGGCCCAGGCGCGAAAAAGCACCGCTGACTTGCGCCGTAACGAAGAGCTGATCAGCGATGGCTCGGTGTCCAAGCGTGAACTGGACGTGACGCGCGCCGCCAATGCGCAGACCATCGCCGCCGTGGCGCAGGCCCAGGCCAGCCTGGAAATCGCCCGGCAGGACCTGCAAACCGTGATCGTCAACCGCGGTTCACTGGAGGCCGCCGTGGCCAGTGCCGACGCGGCAGTGGAGCTGGCGCGCATCGACCTGTCCAACACCCGCATCCTCGCGCCGCGTGACGGCCAGCTCGGGCAGATCGGCGTGCGCCTGGGCGCCTTCGTCAACTCCGGTGCGCAGTTGATGGCATTGGTGCCGCCCCAGCTGTGGGTGATCGCCAACATGAAAGAAACCCAAATGGACAATGTGCAGGTGGGCCAGCCGGTAACCTTCACGGTGGACGCGCTGAACCACCGCAAGTTTCACGGCACGGTGCAGCACATTTCCCCGGCGACCGGTTCGGAATTCAGCCTGTTGCAGGCGGACAACGCCACCGGCAACTTTGTGAAGATCGCCCAGCGCGTGCCGGTGCGGATCACCGTTGACCCGGATCAGGCCGAGAGCGAGCGCCTGCGGCCGGGGTTATCGGTGGTGGTGAGTATCGACACGGCGGGGCGCCTGAAAGACACCCCGCCCTGACTCAGCACAGGTCACCCTGTGGACGCGGGCGTGCTCGCAAAAGCGCAGTGCCGCAAAGCGCGTGGTTACCGACCCACCGCTTTCGCGGGCAAGCCCGCGTCCCTATGGGCACTGTATTTGAGGGTGAAATCGAGTTGGGTCGACTGGCCTTGCTCCAATAACCTCAGCCCCGGCCTGCCGGGCAGGTGATGCGCATTCACCGGATGGCTCACCGGCTCGATGCAAAAGAATGCCAACCCCGGCGGGCAATACAGCAGGAAGTAATCCGCCCCGGTCGCCCGGCATTCCAGGGTGTAGCCCAAGTGCGGCTGCTCGATCCGGCAATGCCCGTCCCACTGGCAGAACCCATTGTCCACCAGGCCTTCGGGCAAGGCGTTCAATGTGCTGAAATCCCAAGCCTGCGGCACTGGCGCCAATCCTGTGGGCAGCTTTGAGGCATCGCTCATCCATACCTGCCCAGCCTTGGCCTGCAACCGCGTGCCCGACGTACGCGGCAAGTACGGGTGCAAGCCCAAGCCATGCCACGCCGCCTGTTCGGCCAGATGCGTCACGCGCAACGCGATGCTCAGCTCACCGTCGCGCAAGGCAAAGCGCTGTTCGGCGTGATAGGCGAACGGCGTGTCGCTCCGCAGCCCCAGCACCACTTCATCCGCCGCCTGGCTGACCACGTGCCACGCCTGTTGCCAGGCCGAACCGTGAATCGGCAACGGATCGGTCAGGCTGTTGGCGGTGAGCGCCAGCCAGCCGTCGGGGTTATCGAAACCGCCTTGGGCGATCCGGTTGGACCAGGGCGCCAACGGGTAGCACCCCAACTTGCCCGGTAAACCGGTATTTGCCGCGTGCTCGTCACTGTGTCGCAACAACGGCTGCCCGGTGGCGCGTACCGTCCAATTGACGATGCTGCCACCCAGGGCCGGGGCCAGGGTGAGGTGGGTGAGTGGGTCGCTGAGCTCGATCAAGTCTGAAGGCATGGGTGTCCCGCCGCATGAATAAACCAACACAGGGTGATTTGTGGACGCTGGCAAGCCTGCGTCCACCGTTGAACCTGGGCCTCGGAGAAAGGCTTACAGCACCAGGCCCGGCAGCCACAGCGACAGCGCCGGGATGTAGGTGACGGCCATCAGCACCAGAAACAGCACGCCATAAAACGGCAGCAGGGCTTTGACGGTTTTCTCGATACTGACCTTGCCCACCGCCGCGCCGACAAACAGCACTGCGCCCACTGGCGGGGTGATCAGGCCGATGCCCAGGTTCACCAGCATGATCATGCCGAAGTGCACGGGGTCGACGCCGATGCTGAGAATCACCGGCAGCAGGATGGGCGTGAGGATAAGGATCAGCGGCGCCATGTCCATCACGGTGCCGAGCAACAGCAGCATCATGTTGATGCACATCAGGATCACGTAGCGGTTGTCCGACAGGGTCAGGAACATCGTGGTGATCTTCGCCGGGATCTGCATCAGGGTCATGATGTAGCCGAAGCTGGCGGCGAAGGCGATCAGGATCATCACGATGGATATGGTGCGCACCGTGCGGTGCATCAGCTTGGGCAACTCACGCCATTTGTAGTCGCGGTAAATGAACATGGTCACGAAGAACGCCCACAGCACGGCAATCGCGGCGGACTCGGTGGCGGTGAAAATACCCGAGAGGATGCCGCCAAGAATGATCACCATCGCCATCAGGCCCCACAGCGCGTCGACGCAGATTTTCAGCGCCTGCTTCAGCGGGATGACTTCACCTTTGGGGTAGTCGCGTTTCTTCGCGAAGATCAGGCACAGCACCATCAGGCACGCGCTCATCAGCAGGCCCGGGACCACGCCGGCCATGAACAGCGAGGCGATCGACACCGTGCCGCCAGCCGCCAGGGAATAGAGCACCGAGTTGTGGCTGGGCGGGGTCAGCAGCGCCTGTACCGAGCCGCTGATGGTCACCGCCGTGGCGAAGTCCCTGGGGTAGCCGCGGCGTTCCATTTCCGGAATCAGCACCGAGCCGACCGAGGCGGTGTCTGCCACTGATGAGCCGGAAATAGCGCCGAAAAACGTCGAGGCCATGATGTTGACCAACGACAGGCCACCGCGCACAAAGCCCACCAGCACGCCGGCAAACGCCACCAGCCGGCGCGACATGCCGCCTTCGGCCATGATCGCCCCGGCGAGCACGAAGAACGGGATCGCCATCAGCGAAAACTTGTTCACCCCGCCTGCCACCTGAATCATCAAGGCCTGGAACGGAATGTCGATCCACCACGCGCCGATCAGCGCCGACAGCCCCAGGGCGTAAGCGACCGGCATGCCGATCAGGATCAACGCGATAAAGCTGCCCAACAGAATCAATGCGTCCATGTCAGGCAGCCCCTTCGCTTTCTTCAACCAGGTCAAAGCGCACCACGCGCCGGTGGCTCTGGTCGCCGAGCAGGAGTTTTTCCAGCACGAACACCAGGGTCAGCAAGCCGCCGATCGGGATCGGCATATAGGTGATGCCCACGCGCAGGGTGGGGATGGCGCTCATGAACTGGTTCCAGGTAGACAGGCACAGCTTGCTGCCCCAAATCGTCATGAACAGGCAGATGGTCGCCATCAACAGTTGCGAGACGATGCCGACGAGTTGGCGTTGGCGCGGTGGCAGGCGGTCGGTGATCATCGCCACCGACATATGCGCCCCCGCGCGGTAGCTGGCGGCGGCGCCGATAAAGGTAAACACCAGCATCAGCAGGATGGCGCTGGGCTCTGGCCAGCTTGCGCCTGTGCCGAGGATGTAGCGGGCGAAAATGCCCCAGGGGATGATCAGCGCGACGCCCAATACCGAGAGGCCGGCGACCCAGATGCAGGTCATGTAGAGGCGGTCGTTGAAGCGCAGCAGTTGATTCTTCATGGCGTTCACCGTAACCGGGCACGTCAAAGCGGACCGCGCCGGGCCTGACTAAGAGGAGGAGGGGGCTTACTCGACGGCGTCGATGCGCTCGATGATGTCGGCGTAAGCTGCGCCGTACTTCGCGCGAACAGGCGCGGTGGCCTCATAGAAGGGCTTTTTGTCGACAGTGATGAACTCGACGCCGGCGGCCTTGAGCTTGGTTTCGCTGCTGGCGGACTTGGCGTCCCACAGCACGCGCTCATCGGCCTGAGCAACCTTGGCGGCGTTTTTGACCATGTCCTGTTGTACGGGGGTGAGTTTGTTCCAGGTGATTTTCGACATCACGATGGGTTCGGGCAGGATCAGGTGTTCGGTGAGGGTGTAGAACTTGGCGTTCTGGAAGTGGTTGTGCTCCAGCAGGGTCGGCGGGTTGTTTTCCGCGCCGTCAATCACGCCGGTCTGCAATGCGCTGAAGATCTCGCCGGTGTCCATGGCAATGCCGTTGGCGCCCATTTCATTGAAAGCGTCGATAAACAGCGGGTTGCCTTGCACGCGAATCTTCATGCCCTTGAGGTCTTCGATCGTACGCACCGGTTTCTTGGTGTAGATATTGCGCGTGCCGCCGTCCATCCAGGCCAAGGCTACCAGGCCGAATTCGGAGTCGGTGATCTTGGCGAGGATCTCGTCGCCGATCGGGCCGTCGATGACCTTGCGCATGTGCGCCTGGTCGCGGAACACGAACGGCAGGTTGAACACGTTCACGTCCGGCACCACCGGGCCGACGATGCCGAGGCTGACCCGGGTCATCTGGATCGCGCCAACCTGTGCCTGTTCGACGACTTCTTTTTCAGAGCCCAGGACACCGCCTGGGAAGTACTTGAAGGTCAGTTCGCCGTTGCTTTGCTGGGTCAGGGCTTTGCCCATGTTCTGTTCAGCGACGACGGTGGGGTAGCCGGCGGGATGGATGTCGGCGAACTTGATTTCCAGCGCGTGGGCGGCGCTGCTGAGGGCAACGAGTGTGGCGGCGAGCAAGGTGCGTTTGAAGTCCATGGAATGTCACTCCTGTGTTGTTATTTTTGTATTCAAGGCACAGCCATGCAGCTAGAGGGTGAAGCGGGGTTCGGGCAGTCCTTGTACGCCAGGGTTGAGGGCGAAGACGCCGCCGGACAGCGACTGTTCACTGTGGTCATCACGGATCGAGGTGACAAACAAGGTGTCCAGGCGGCTGCCGCCAAAGGCGCACATGGTGGGTTTTTTCACCGGCACGGCGAGGGAACGGTCCAGGCGACCGTCGGGGGTAAAGCGATGAATCAGCCCCGCGTCGTTGGCGCAGATCCAGTAGCAGCCGTCGGCGTCGACGGCCGCGCCGTCGGGGCGACCGAGAAACTGATGCATGTCGACAAACACGCGACGATTGGAGGGCGTGCCGGTCTCGGTGTCGTAATCGAAGGCCCAGATCTGCTGCACCAGCGGGTGTGAGTCCGAGGCATACATCGTGCGGCCGTCCGGGCTGAATGCCAGGCCGTTGAGGGTGATAAACCCGTCCAGCTGGGCATGCGGCGCGCTACCACAGGCGTAACGGTAGAGCGTGCCCTGGGCCGCATTCAAGCCCATGTTCAACACCATGCTGCCGGCCCAGAAGCGACCCTGGCGGTCACAGCGGCCGTCGTTGAGGCGCATGTCGGGGCGCGGGTGCTCGACGCTCGCCAGCGCGGTGGTGTCCAGGCTGCCGTCATCGTGTGGCGTGAGTTGGAAAAACCCGGTTTCCATCCCGGCGACCCAGTTGCCTGCCGTGGTGCGCGCAATGCAGGCGAGCATCTGCGGGGCTTTCCAGGCGGCACTGTGGCCGCTGGCAGCGCTCCAGCGCTGCAGGCCGCCGTTGGGGATGTCCACCCAGTACAGCGCGTTTTCCTCAGGCACCCACACCGGGCATTCGCCCACGGCATTGCGGGCGTCAACAATCAGTTCAGCAGTCATGGCAACTCATTCCCTTGGGTGTGCAGTCAGTCACCGAACGGCCCCGCCGCGCAGAAGGCGCCGCCCTGATAGACCTTGGCCGGGTCATCGGCGGCGACCGGTGGCTGGGTTTCGACCTGGGCGCGGAACACTTCGGAGCTGTCCTTGGGGGTGAAACCCAAGTGCGCGGCGTAGCGGTTGTCCCACCAGGTATCGAGGTTGTCCGACATGCCGTAGACCACCGTGTGACCGACGTTCGGCGTGTACAGCGCGCGCTCGAGCAACTGAGTGAGGTCATCGAAGCTCAGCCAGGTGTGCATCATGCGGCGGTTCTGCGGTTCGGGGAACGAGGAGCCAATGCGAATGCTCACGGTCTCGATGCCGTAGCGGTCGAAGTAGAAACTTGCCATGTCTTCGCCATAGGACTTGGACAAACCGTAGTAGCTGTCCGGGCGGCGAGGCGAGCGGGCGTCGAGGGTTTCGCCTTGCTTGTAGAAGCCGATCACGTGGTTGGAGCTGGCGAAGATCACACGCTTCACGCCGTGGCGGCGAGCGGCTTCATAGATGTGGAACACGCCGCTGATATTGGCGCCGAGGACCTCTTCGAACGAGCGCTCCACTGACACGCCGCCGAAGTGCAGGATGGCGTCGACGCCTTCCACCAAGTGGTGCACGGCTTGTTTATCGGCCAGGTCGCAAGGTTGCACTTCCTCGGATGCATCGGCCGCTGGCGCCATGTTGGCGATGTCCGACAGGCGCAGGACTTGGGCGTAAGGGCGCAGGCGTTCGCGCAAGACTTTGCCCAGGCCGCCGGCGGCACCGGTGAGCAGCAGGCGGTTGAATGGAACAGGCGTGATGGTAGAGGTGGTCATGAGGGTTCCGTTGTTGTTGTAGGTTGTCGTATGACTTGACGGAAGTATCGTTAGGGATTCCCCAGGTTGTCAACGCTGCCAGACGACAGGTTTGAAAAAAGTGGGAGCTGGCTTGCCTGCGATAGCCGTCTGTCAGTGGATAGGCGTTTTGCTTAAACACCGCTATCGCAGGCAAGCCAGAGGCCACATTCACCGCATTACAGCAGCGAAATCGGATAGCTGATAAAAATCCGATTCTCATCAAATTCATTGTTGCTGAAGTCCCGACGCAGAGTCGAATTCCTCCACCGCACGTTCAAGTCCCTCAGCGGGCCGCTTTGCACGGTGTAGGCCAGTTCCGATTCGCGTCCCCATTCCTTGCCGTCGGTGATCGCCCCGGTGTGCACGTTACTGCCGCTGATATAGCGGTTCATCATGGTCAGCCCCGGAATACCAAGCACCACAAAGTTGAAGTCATGGCGCACCTGCCAGGATTTTTCCTTGGCGTTATCGTAGCTGGCGTTGTAACTGTCGTTGGCGAGCGTGCCGCCGCTGGTGCCGTTGACCCGCATCCACAGGCTGTCACCGGTGAGTTTTTGCAGGCCGACATAAAACGTGTTGCCGTTGTAGCGGGCCGAGAGCAGGGCGGACACGGTCTTGTTGTCGAGGTCTCCGGCCAGGGCGCTGCCGTCTTCCTTGCCGTTGAAATAACCGAGGTTGGCGCCCAGGGTCCAGTTGCCTACCGGCTGACTGTGGGTCAGGTTGAAATACTGCTGCTGGTAGATATCCGTCAGCTCGGCATACCAGACGCCGACCTGTGTGCGCTTGTCGTTGAAGCTGTACTCGCCGCCGCCAAAGTTGAAACGGTCGGAGGTGAACGCGGCTTTACCGTTCATGAACATGTCTTCCATGCTCGCGTCATTACGGGGGCTGTTGCCGCGAAACTGTCCGCCGTAGAGCGTCAAGCCGGCAATTTCATTGGACGTGACCTGACCACCGCGAAAGGTCTGGGGCAGCGAGCGGCCGTCGTCCGAACGCAGGATCGGCAGCACCGGCATCCATTCGCCGACTTTCAGTTCGGTCTTCGACAGTTTGGTTTTCAGGGCCACGCCCAGACGGCCGAAATTGTCGGCGGGCCGGCCGTCGCTGTGGATCGGCAGCAGCTGCGTGCCGCCGGTGCCTTTGCCGCCATCGAGCTTTTGCGAATACAGGCCCAGCACATCAATCCCAAAACCCACAGTGCCCTGGGTGAAGCCGGATTTGGCATCGAGGATGAAGTTTTGCGTCCACTCCTCGGCCTTGGCCTGCGGGTAGGTCGGGTTGGTGAAGTTACGGTTGAAGTAGGCGTTGCGCAGGTTGAGCGTGGCTTTGGCGTCTTCAAGGAAACCGTCGGCCTGGGCGCTGAGGGGCAGGGTGAACGCCAGGCTGCCGAGACCGATAAGGCCGATACGCGAGGAGGAATTGCGGGCGAATTGATTCACAGAGAAGCTCCCTTTTTCTTTTGTTGTTTTTATTATTTGTTATACGTTGTCGTACAACATTGGCCGGGATATTTACGGGGTTTTCGTGGGGTGTCAAGCGGAAGTTGTACGATGACGCCGGGTGTTCCGATCAAAAGCCGGCACAGTTAATGTAGGTGCTGGCTTGCCTGCGATGTAGAAACCTCGGTGCATCAGGTGCGCCGAGTGGATGCCATCGCAGGCAAGCCCGCTCCCACATCGATTGCATGTCAAAAGAGATGTTCAGTTGGCCATGACCATCGGCGGAAGGGTGCCCAGGACCGAAACGGCGGCAACTGCACACACCCCCAATCCCCACTCCAGCATCACACTGGCCTTCAAACTGGCCCGGCGCTCTTCGCAGCGCTCAATACGCAACCGGTTCAGCAACGCCAACGCCAGCATGCCCAGCACCAGCAGCACTTTGATCAACAGAATCAGTGCGAACCCGTTGAACAGCGGTGTGGGCCACAGTTGCCCGGTCAGTACGCGCACGTTGATCAAGCCCGTCACCAGCAACCCGCCGACCAGGCCATAACCCACGCCGCTGAAGCGCTTGAGGATCGGCTGCAGCGCGTAGCCCTGCGGCTGCCTGAAGATCAGCACCAGCACGAGCAGCCCGCCGAGCCACGCGCCGACGCACACCAGGTGCACTACCTGGTTGAGGATCAGCAATTGTCCGCTCAAGCCATTGAGCATGGCGCCATGGCCCACAGGTGCCAGCGTTGCCAACAGCAGCGCAGTCAGTGGCAGGCGCAGGGCGGGCCAGGGTTTGATCAGCGCGATCACCAGCAACAGGTTCAGCAGCAGATGCCAGACCCACACCTGGCCGAAAAAGGTCTTGCCCAGCACCAACTGCACGGTGGCCGGTTGCAAGGCCGCGTCCCAGCTGCCGGCCATGCTGGCGGTGATCAGCAGCAGCCAGGCTACGCCAGAGCCCAGCCCCAGCCAGGCCAGCGCGCGGGTGAGGCGCAGCAGTTGCCGGTCCAGCGCCGGCTGCGGTTCAGCGCCAACTAGCCAGGGCCTGAACACACAGGCCCCGAACATCAACAGCACGACGATGAAATGCAGGAAGCGGCACAGCACCAGCAGGGTCGCCATGGGTTATTGGCCGACCTTGAAGCTGTAACTGCCTTCACTCTTGTGGGTGTCCACGGACACGGCGTGCCATTCCACTTTGTAGGTGCCGGCCGCTAGCGGTGCCGCCGGCGTGACCACCAGGACTTTCTTGTCGGCGTCCGGGGTTTCCAGGCCTTTGATCGCGACTTCGGTGCCGTCCTTGCTCAGGGACACTTTGGTGAACGTCGCTTCAACGCCTTCGGTGAAGGTCAGGCGCAGGTCGGCGGGCGCGGCGACGGAGCTGTCAGCCGCCGGTGTCGAACTCTTGAGGTGGGCATGGGCAAAGGCTGCCGAGGCGCCCAGCAAGGAGGCGAGCAGGGCGACGGTGGTCAGGGTTTTCTTGATCAACATTGTTCAATACCTTCAGGTTTAGGGAGTCGGTAAGGCCATGTGCAGCAAGGGAAAGGGTTTGCCTTCGCCATCCAGCGGCGAGCGCGCGACCTGGATAAAACCATAGTGCAGGTAGAAGCCCACGGCCTGCGGGTTTTGTTCGTTCACATCCACCGTCAGCGTGTCGTGGCGTGCGCGGGCGTGGTCGAGCAATTGGCGGCCGATGCCCTGGCCACGGCGATCGGGGTCGATAAACAGCATTTCTACATTGTGGCCGCCCGTGCCGATAAAACCGGCGATGCCGTTCTGGTCTTCATAGACCCAAACGTCGAGGGCCGGCATCGGCAGGTAAGCGTCGCGTACCAGTGGCAGCAAACGCTGGATGTCATCCTCGGGGAGGAAGTCATGGGTGGCCCGCACCGAGCGCTCCCACAGTGCTCCCAGCACTGGGTCGTCGGCGGCCACGCGAGGTCGGATAGTCATGGCAATGATCCTTCATGGGGATCGCGATCCTAACCAATCCGTTTTGCAGGGGAAAGGTTCGCGTAAGAAGTTTCATTATGCCCTGTCGCCGCGATCTAGAGCCGATGGTAGTCTTGAGGCCATGTTGTTGTCGGGGAGCCCTTATGGGCAATCACAAGATCGGAATTCGGCGGGTCAACGTCGAAAAAATCCTGCTGGCGGCGGAGAAAATCTTCGCTGAAAAAGGCTACGGCAGCACCGCCATGGCTGACATCGCTGAAGAAGTGCAACTGCCACGCTCCAACCTGCATTACTACTTCACCACCAAAAGCGAACTGTACAGCGCGGTGCTGTTCGACCTGCTGGAGCTGTGGAAGCAGGATGCCCTGAGCTTTGAAACCTTTGATGATCCGCGGGTGGTGCTCAGCAGCTACATCCGCGCCAAGATGCAGCGCTCGCGTACGCGGCCCTATGGCTCGAAAGTCTGGGCCAATGAAATCATCCACGGCGCGCCGACGCTCGGTGAGGCGCTGGACGAAAGCCTGTACGACTGGGCCAAGATGAAAGAAGCGAAAATTCGCCAGTGGGTGGAGGACAAACGCATCCTGCCGGTGGAACCGTCGAGCCTGCTGTACATGATCTGGGCATCGACCCAGCACTATGCCGACTTTGATCACCAGGTGAAGATTCTGAATGATCACCAGCCGTTGTCGGACATGCAGTTCGAAAAGGCGATTCAGACGGTGACCGCGGTGATTTTGCGCGGGATTGGGTTGGAGCCTTGAGCCTTGTGTGAGGGCTGATGGCCCTATCGCAGGCAAGCCAGCTCTCACAGTTGACCGCGTTTTGCCTGAAGGAAAGCTGTCGGCTGTGGGCGTGGGCTTGCTCGCCAAGGCGGTCCAGTTGGGTTGGAGCCTTGAGACTTGTGTTAGGGCTTATGGCCCTATCGCAGGCAAGCCAGCTCCCACAGTTGACCGCGTTTTGCCTGAAGAAAATGCTGTCGACTGGGGGGCGGGCTTGCTCGCCAAGGCGGTCCAGTGGGGTTGGAGCCTTGAGCCTTGTGTGAGGGCTGATGGCCCTATCGCAGGCAAGCCAGCTCCCACAGTTGACCGCGTTTTGCCTGAAGGAATGCTGTCGGCTGTGGGCGCAGGCTTGCTCGCCAAGGCGGTCCAGTGGGGTTGGAGCCTTGAGCCTTGTGTGAGGGCTTATGGCCCTATCGCAGGCAAGCCAGCTCCCACAGTTGACCGCGTTTTGCCTGAAGGAATGCTGTCGGCTGTGGGCGTGGGCTTGCTCGCCGAGGCGGTCCAGTGGGGTTGGAGCCTTGAGCCTTGTGTGAGGGCTTATGGCCCTATCGCAGGCAAGCCAGCTCCCACAGTTGACTGCGTTTTGCCTGAAGGAATGCAGTCGACTGTGGGCGTGGGCTTGCTCGCCAAGGCGGTCCAGTTGGGTTGGAGCCTTTTATGAAGGCTGATGGCCCTATCGCAGGCAAGCCAGCTCCCACAGTTGACCGCGTTTTGCCTGAAGAAAATGCTGTCGACTGGGGGGGCGCGGGCTTGCTCGCCAAGGCGGTCCAGTGGGGTTGGAGCCTTGAGCCTTGTGTGAGGGCTATGGCCCTATCGCAGGCAAGCCCGCTCCCACAGTTGATGGGTGAACACATTCAAGTGTGGGAGCTGGCTTGCCTGCGATAGCGGTCTACAGGACTACACCGCCTCCCGATACGGATTACGTGGGTCCTGCGTCCAATTCAAAAACGGCTTGCCCGTCTCCATCGGCACCATCTCGATGCAATCGGCCACCGGGCAGGTGATCTGGCACAAATTGCAGCCCACGCACTCATCATCGATCACCTCGTATTTATGCGTGCCATCCACTTGCTTCAAGCTCGCGATAGCCTGGTGCGACGTGTCCTCACAGGCAATGTGGCAACGCCCACAGCCAATGCAGGCTTGCTGGTCAATCTTGGCGATCACCTGATAATTGATATCCAGGTACTTCCAATCGGTGGTATTGCCCACCGCGCGCCCGGAAAATTCCTGCAGGCTTTTGTAGCCTTGGCTGTCCATCCACCGCGATAGGCCGTCCTTCATCTCTTCCACAATCCGAAACCCATGCAGCATCGCCGCCGTGCACACCTGCACCGCGCCGCAACCCAGCGCGACGAATTCCGCCGCGTCGCGCCAGTTGCCGATGCCGCCAATCCCGCAGATCGGCAGGCCTTGGGTCTGCGGGTCGCGGGCGATTTCCGCGACCATGTTCAACGCGATCGGCTTGACGGCCGAGCCGCAATACCCGCCATGGGTACTTTGGGTGCCGACCACCGGCAGGGCGACCATGCGCTCAAGGTCGACACTGGTGATGGAGTTGATGGTGTTGATCAGCGATACCGCGTCCGCACCGCCGCGATACGCCGCACGCGCGGCCACGCGGATGTCAGTGATATTTGGCGTGAGCTTGACGATCACCGGCAGCGAGCAATACGTCTTGCACCAGCGCGTCACCTGCTCCACGTACTCCGGCACCTGGCCGACCGCTGCGCCCATGCCTCGCTCGGGCATGCCGTGGGGGCAACCGAAGTTCAGCTCGATGCCGTCGCAGCCGGTGGCTTCCACCAGCGGCAGGATATTTTTCCAGGATTCTTCAACACAGGGCACCATCAGCGACACAATCAGCGCGCGGTCCGGCCAGTCCTTTTTCACCTGGGTGATTTCGCGCAGGTTGATCTCCAGCGAACGGTCGGTGATCAACTCGATGTTATTGATGCCCAACACTTCACGGTTGGCGCCGAAGTGCGCCGAGTAGCGTGACGACACGTTGACCGCCGCCGGGTCTTCACCGAGGGTTTTCCAGACCACGCCGCCCCAGCCGGCTTCAAAGGCGCGGACCACGTTGTAGGCCTTGTCGGTGGGCGGTGCGGAGGCCAGCCAGAACGGGTTGGGGGCTTTGATACCGGCGAACACAATCGAGAGATCGGCCATTACGCAGCCTCCACATTCAGCATGAGTTGGGCGTGCATGGCTTCAGCCGCCAGCTTGCCGTGTTGTACCGCCTGCACGGTGAGGTCCTGGCCAAGGCTGACGCAATCGCCGCCGGCGTACACCCCGGGAATACTGGTGCGCAGGTGTTCGTCAACAAAGATGCGTTCGCCCACGCGGTGCAGTTGCTGGGCCAGCGGGTCGTGCAATGCTTCGTTGTCGAAGCCCTGACCGATGGCTTTGAAAATCGCATCGGCAGCCAGTTCAAAGGTCTCGCCGGTAGGGTGCAGGCGGCCGTTGTCCATGCGTGTGCGAGCGAAGCGCATGCCGCGCACGTGGCCTTGATCATCGAGCAACACTTCTTCGGGTTGGGCCCAGGTCAGCAGGCGCACCTGATTGGCCTTGGCGATGTCCTGCTCATGGTGGGTGGCGCCCATGTCCGCCAAGCCACGGCGGTACACCAGGTTCACATCGCGGGCGCCGAGGCGGGCCATTTGCACGGCCATGTCGATGGCGGTGTTGCCCGCGCCAAGCACGATGCAGCGGTCGGCCAGCGGCAGTTGGGTAAGGTCATCGGCCTGGCGCAATTCGCGGATGTAGTCGGTGGCGGCCAGCAGGCCGGGGGCGTCCTCATGTGGCAGGCCGAGCTGTTTGCTGGCGGCGAGGCCGAGGCCAAGAAACACGGAGTCGAATTGCTGGTGCAGCTCGCTCAAGGTCAGGTTGTCACCCAGGCACTGGCCGTGGCGGATCTCGATGCCGCCAATCTGCAGGAGGAAATCCAGCTCCTTCTGGGCAAAGTCATCCACCAGTTTGTACTTGGCGATCCCGTATTCATTTAGGCCGCCGGCCTTTTCCCGCGCTTCGAAAATCACCACGTCATGGCCGTGCAGGGCGGCGCGATGG
Source organism: Pseudomonas sp. MF6747 (assembly GCF_963890955.1). Classification (NCBI taxonomy): domain Bacteria; kingdom Pseudomonadati; phylum Pseudomonadota; class Gammaproteobacteria; order Pseudomonadales; family Pseudomonadaceae; genus Pseudomonas; species Pseudomonas sp. MF6747. The sequence goes on along the minus strand of NZ_CAWPSZ010000004.1, from coordinate 151,521 downwards.
GCACAGGCCAACCCCGCAGGCCCGGCGCCGACCACGGCGATGCGCTTGCCGGTCGGCGCGGCGCGCTGGAAGGGGTGTTCGCTGAAGTGCGCATTGTCGATGGCGTAGCGTTGCAACAGGCCGATCAGCACCGGCGCGCATTCTTCGGCGTTGTTACGCACGCAGGCCTGCTGGCACAGAATTTCGGTGGGGCAAACCCGTGCGCAACTGCCGCCGAGGATGTTGGCCGAAAGAATCTTCTGCGCCGCGCCCTGAACGTTTTCAGTGTGGATATTGCGAATGAACGACGGGATATCGATCTCGCTGGGGCACGCATTGACGCACGGCGCGTCGTAGCAATACAGGCAGCGCGACGCTTCAAGTGCAGCCTGGCGCGCATTGAGGGGCGGCGCCAGGTCGGTGAAATGGCTGGCGAGGGTCGGCCCATCTTCATGGGGATGGGGGAGGTGGGTCAGGGTCTGGATCACGGTTTTGGCCTCACGGTTATTGAGGTGCTGCCTCTGATGGGCATTGGTTTTTGTGTTGCCTGGGCTGGCCTTGTCGCAGGCAAGCCAGCTCCCACAGTTGGATTGTGTAAACCCGATCAAATGTGGGAGCGGGCTTGCCCGCGATTGGCGGTATCAGCGTTTCACAGCGACAGGCCTGGAATGCTCCGCCCGCTTGCTCAACTGCTCGAACACCGACGGGTACGCCGGGCGTTCTACATACCGCCCGGCGCCGCGTTCGGCACGCAGGTCGCCATCGGCCCAGACCAGCTTGCCCTGGCTGACGGTGTGGCTCGGCACGCCGCGTACAGTCTTGCCTTCGAAGATATTGAAATCGACTTTCTGGTGGTGGGTCTTGGCCGAAATCGTCCGCGTACCCTCGGGGTCCCACAGCACCAAGTCAGCATCGGCACCCACGCGAATCGCGCCTTTGCGTGGGTAAAGATTGAAGATCTTTGCGGTATTGGTGGAAGTCAGCGCGACAAATTCCTGCATCGACAGGCGCCCGGTGTTGACGCCTTCGTGCCAGAGCAACGCCATGCGGTCTTCGATACCGGCAGTGCCGTTGGGGATTTTGCTGAAATCGTCACGGCCGGCGGCTTTTTGCTCGGCGCAGAAGCAGCAATGGTCGGTGGCGGTGGTGTGCAGGTTGCCCGATTGCAGGCCGTGCCACAGTGCCTCCTGATGCCCGCGCGGGCGGAAGGGCGGGCTCATCACGTAGCCGGCGGCGGTTTGCCAGTCAGGGTGTTGGTAAACGCTGTCGTCGAGCAGCAGGTGGCCAGCGAGCACTTCGCCGTACACCGCCTGGCCCTTGCCACGGGCGTAGGTGATTTCATCCAGCGCCTCCTTGGTCGATACGTGCACCAGGTACAGCGGCGTGCCGATGGTTTCGGCGATACGAATCGCACGGCTGGCGGCCTCGCCTTCGACCTGGGACGGGCGCGACAGCGGGTGCGCCTCCGGCCCGGTGATGCCCTGGGCCATCAGCTTGCGTTGCAGGTGATACACCAGCTCGCCGTTTTCTGCGTGCACTGTCGGCACTGCGCCGAGTTCAAGGCAGCGCTCGAAGCTTGCGACCAGGGTGTCATCAGCCGCCATGATCGCGTTCTTGTAGGCCATGAAATGCTTGAAGCTGTTGATGCCGTGGTGGCTGACCAGTTCGGCCATTTCCTCGCGCACCTGTTCGCTCCACCAGGTGATCGCCACGTGAAAACCGTAGTCGGAGGCAGACTTTTGCGCCCAGCCGCGCCACTGGTGGAAGGCTTCCATCAAGGATTGCTGCGGGTTGGGAATCACAAAGTCGATGATCGAGGTGGTGCCGCCCGCCAGGCCTGCCGCGGTGCCACTGAAAAAGTCTTCACTGGCCACAGTGCCCATGAAGGGCAATTGCATGTGCGTATGCGGATCGATGCCGCCGGGCATCAAATATTGGCCACTGCCATCGAGTATGTCAGTGCCGGCGGGAATATCCAGATCCGTGCCAATAGCGCGAATTAGACCGCCTGCGCAAAACACATCGGCGCGGTAACTTTCATCATGGGTAATAACGGTGGCGCCACGGATCAACAGCGACATGTCGAGTTCCTCACAGGCTTGACCGGCTTGTGCCAGTTCTAAGTGTTGTAATGCTGCTTGCCGATGAACAATTAAATCCTGTCATCGGTGACAGGAATAGAAACTAGCCCGAGTTTTTCGAATGAGCAAGAAGATTTTTTATAAGCTTATATTGGTTTTAATTCATTGATTAATAACGATAAAAATATAAATTCACCAAAATGTGGCGACCGTTCACCATTTTGACGCACTTGACAGGTTCTCGATTTTAGCAACATTTCTTATTGCAAATCAGACGCTTGAGACATGCCCCTTGACGGCGACAGGAAATAAAAATAATTGTGTTGCACCAGATTGAGTCCTGACAGTTCGGCAACTTCGCATTATGTAGCCTGAGTGAGGCGGCAAGTTCCGAAGGCGCAATCGGAAAGCTGATTAACATCAGCACGTTATATACGCGGTGCGGGTTCAAGGTGGCAGGTCGGCACGGTTATTGAGTGCAGTGGCGGCTGGCCGGGCCCGTGATGTCATGTTGTTTACGAGGTACTCCGGCCACCCTGCGCTTAGCGTTGGGTGAGCAACAATAATTCGAAAAAACCGTGGAGCGGCCATGCAACAGAACAGATCGCAAGTCATTGAACGCAACGGCCTGTACGAACTCGACGCCGGCGCCGACGTCCTCGACAGCCCCCGCTACAACCACGACATGGCACCGACCAAGGTGCACGAACGCACCTGGAACACATGGCACATCACCGCGCTGTGGATCGGCATGTCGATCTGCGTGTCCACCTACACGCTCGGCGGGGTGCTCACCGCCTACTTCGGCTTGTCGGTGGGCGAGGCGCTGATGGCGATTTTGCTGGCCAATATCGTGGTGCTGATCCCGCTGACCCTTAACGCGTTTCCCGGCACCAAGTACGGCATTCCGTTTCCCGTCTTGTTGCGTTCTTCGTTTGGCATCCTCGGCTCCAACGTGCCGTGCCTGATTCGCGCGCTGGTCGCGTGCGGCTGGTTTGGCATTCAGACAATGTTCGGCGGGCTGGCGATTCACCTGTTTCTGGGCTCGATTTTCGAGGGTTGGAAATCCCTTGGCGGTACCGGTGAAGTCATCGGGTTCATGATTTTCTGGTGCCTGAACCTGTGGGTGGTGCTGCGCGGCGCCGAGTCGATCAAACGCCTCGAAACCCTGTCTGCGCCGTTGCTGGTGGCGGTGGGGATCGGCCTGCTGGTGTGGGCAATGCCGAACGTGTCAATCAGCGAGCTGATGGCGATTCCACCCAAGCGCCCCGAAGGCGCGAGCCTCACCGGTTACTTCATGGCGGGGCTTACGGCGATGGTGGGTTTCTGGGCGACGTTGTCGCTGAATATTCCCGACTTCAGCCGCTACGCCAAAAGTCAGAAGGACCAGATTCTCGGGCAGATTTTCGGCCTGCCGCTGACCATGTTCCTGTTCGCTGCCCTTGGCGTGATCATGACCGCCGCGTCGGTGAAACTGGTGGGCGTCAGCGTCTCCGACCCGGTGACCTTGATCGGGCACATCCAGAGCCCGGTGTGGGTGGCCATCGCCATGCTGCTGATCATCATCGCCACCTTGTCCACCAACACTGCGGCGAACATCGTCTCACCGACCAACGACTTCCAGAACATCGCGCCCAAGCTGATCAACCGCACCACTGCGGTGATCCTCACTGGCCTGGTGGGGCTTGCGTTGATGGGCCATGAACTGCTGAAAAAACTCGGGCTGATCGTCTCGGACGTGAGCCTGGAAACCGTGTATTCGAACTGGTTGCTGGGCTATTCAAGCCTGCTGGGGCCGATTGCCGGGATCATGGTGGTGGACTACTTCATCACCCGCAAACAGCAGCTCGACCTGGCCGGTTTGTACCGTGACGACGTGTACCCGGCGTGGAACTGGAGCGGTTTTATCGCCTTCGGCGTGCCCGTGGTGCTGACCTTGCTGTCGCTGGGCAGTGATGCGTTCAGCTGGTTCTACAGCTATGGCTGGTTTACCGGATCGGCGTTGGGTGGGTTGTTGTATTACGGGTTGAATGCCAAACGTGGCATCAGCCCCGTCACCGCTAAATCACCTTTGTAAAAACGGTCAATGTAGGAGCTGGCTTGCCTGCGATTGCAGCACCTTGGTTCTGCAGGAATACCGAGTCGCCTGGAGCGCAGGCAAGCCAGCTCCCGCACAAACCGGCTCCCCCTATTTGAGCGAGTCAATTCATAAGAACAGTAGCCTGAGGAGATCCCCATGAACGCTGCCATCGACGTTCTGCAATCCACCCATCAGCACATCAACCGCGATCGCTTGTGGCAGTCGCTGATGGACCTGGCCAAATTCGGCGCCACACCCAAAGGCGGTGTGTGCCGACTGGCCCTCACCGACCTTGATCGCAAAGCCCGTGACCTGTTTGTGCAGTGGTGCGAGGAAGCCGGTTGCACCGTGACCATCGACGGCATCGGCAACATCTTCGCCCGTCGTCCGGGTCGCAATCCCAACTTGCCGCCAGTGATGACGGGCAGCCATATCGACACCCAGCCCACGGGCGGCAAGTTTGACGGTTGCTTCGGCGTGTTGGCGGGTGTGGAAGTGCTGCGCACCCTCAATGACCTCAAGATCGAAACCGAAGCACCGCTGGAAGTGGTGGTGTGGACCAACGAGGAAGGCTCACGCTTTCCGCCGTGCATGATGGGCTCTGGCGTGTTTGCCGAGAAATTTACCCTGGCCGACACCTTGGCCAAGGTGGATGTGGAGGGCGTGAGCGTGGGGGATGCGCTCAATGCCATTGGCTATGCGGGCACGCGGCCGGTCAGCGGGCATAAAGTCGGGGCTTACTTCGAGGCGCATATCGAACAAGGGCCGATTCTTGAGGATGAAAAGAAAACCATCGGCGTGGTGTTGGGGGCATTGGGACAGAAGTGGTTCGACCTGAAACTGCGCGGCGTTGAGGCGCATGCCGGGCCGACGCCGATGCACTTGCGCAAAGATGCGTTAGTGGGCGCGGCGGCCGTGGTGGCGGCGGTGAATGCGGCGGCGCTGGGGCATCAGCCGCATGCGTGTGGCACTGTCGGTTGCCTGCAGGCGTATCCCGGCTCGCGCAACGTGATTCCGGGTGAGGTGCGCATGACCCTGGACTTCCGTCACCTGGAACCGGCACGCCTGGATTCGATGATTGCCCAGGTGCGCAAGGTGATTGACGAAACCTGTGCCAAGCATGGGCTGACGTTTGAGCTGGAACCCACCGCCGATTTCCCGCCGCTGTATTTCGACAAAGGCTGCGTGGACGCTGTGCGGGATGCGGCGAATGGGCTGGGGCTGTCGAACATGGACATTGTCAGCGGGGCAGGGCACGACGCGATCTTCGTCGCCGAACTCGGCCCGGCCGGGATGATCTTTGTGCCGTGCGAAGGCGGCATCAGCCACAACGAAATCGAGAACGCGGCACCGGATGACCTGGCGGCGGGGTGTGCGGTGTTGTTGAGGGCGATGGTGGCGGCTTCGACGGCGATCGCCAGCGGCAAGCTGGCTGCCTGACAGGCGGTTGAAAATGTGGGAGGGGACTTGCCCCCGATGGCAGTGGGTCATTTAGCTGAGCTGGCTCTGATACACCGCGATCGGGGGCAAGCCCCCTCCCACCTTTGAACGGGTTTGCTGGGCGCTAGATCCAAATCGCGTCCCATAACGGGTAGTCGCCAATCCGTTCCACCAACCCGGCCCGCAGTGGATTGGCCACCACATACCTGGCCATCTTCACTACGTCATCTTCCTTGCGCAGCGCTCGGTCATGGAAACTTTCCTGCCAGAGCCTTCCCTTGCGCCCACTTGCGCCATTGACGGACCGCGTGCTCTTGGATTTCACATGCCGCATCAAATCCGCCAGCGAGCCTTTTTGCAGTTCGATAATCCAGTGGAAATGGTCCGGCATGATCACCCACGCCAGGGAGTTGGCGAGTCCTTGGTATTGGGCCAGCCGAAATTGCCAGACCACCAGGCGACCCAGATGGAAATTGCTAAAGATGGGAAGACGTTCGTGAGTGTTGGTGGTGATGAGGTAGATGCGGTTGGGTTCGCTGAAGCGTCCAATGCGCAGGCGGTGTGAAGCGGGTAAGTCAGGCATTCCTTGGCCTCTCTCTGGATGGGTGTTGAGAGGCTAGATCGAGTAATCCAGGAGTGATCGACAGGCTTTTGGCAGGATGTGTCTGGAGGGACGCCATCGGGGGCAAGCCCCCTCCCACATTGGATCTGAGGTGTTCATACATGCTGTGTCTGGCGCAGAACCCCTGTGAGAGGGGCAAGCCCCCAACCAAATTGGATCTGAGGTGTTAATACATCGCGTGCCTGGCGCAGGCCCCCCTGTGGAAGGGGGCTTGCCCCCGATAGCGGTGTATCAGATACAAATAAGCCTTATGGCACATCGCCATCGGGGCAAGCCCCCTCCCACATTGGATCTGAGGTGTTCATACATTTTGTGTCTGGCGCAGAACCCCTGTGGGAGGGGGCTTGCCCCCGATTGCGGTGTATCAGTTACAAATAAGCCTTATGGCACACCGCCATCGGGGGCAAGCCCCCTCCCATATTGGATCTGATGTGTTCATACATCATGTGTCTGACGCAGGTCCCCTGTGGGAGGGGGCTTGCCCCCGATTGCGGTGTATCAGTTACAAATGAGCCCTATGGCGCACCGCAATCGAGGGCGAGCCCTTTCTTACCTTTACAACCGAGCTGAACCTCCAAGCGATCTCAGGCGCCCGGTTGCCACCCACCACCCAGCGCCGTGACCAACCCCACACTCGCCTGCAACTGCCGCGTCTGTACCGCTTGCAAGGTCCTTTGCGCCTGCAACGCCGCTGTCTGCGCGGTTACCACGTCCAGGTAACTCACGGCTCCGGCCTGATAGCTGTTCATCGCCAGAGATTGCGTGTGCTGCGCCGCATCCGCCGCTGCTTGCTCATCCTGCGCTTCCTGCTGCAAATCCCTTAGCTGCGCCAGGTTGTCTTCCACCTCGCGCACGGCTTTGAGCACGTGGCTGCGGTACTGCGCCGAAGCCTCTTCAAACTCGGCTTTGGCCTGACGTTCATTGGCACTCAAGCGCCCGCCATCAAAGATCGGCAAGTTCACCAACGGCCCCAGCGCCCAGTAGCGGTTACCGGCGGACAGCAGGTTGCCAACCCCCTGAGTTTGCCCGCCTATCAACCCGGTCAAGCTGAAGTCCGGGTACCACGCGGCCTTCGCCACGCCGATATTGGCATTGGCGGCAAACACTCGGCGTTCCGCCGCCGCAATGTCTGGGCGCCGTTGCAACAGGTGACTGGGCAACTGCGACGGAATCCCTGGCAGCGCAATCAATTGCTGGCTGGGCGGCAAGCTGAAATTACTGGCTGCCACACCCACCAATTCGCCAATCGCATGCTCGGTGAGGTTGCGTTGCCCGCGCACTTCGTCGAGTTGCGCCTTGGCTTCGGCCAGTTGGTTTTGCGCACGGGTGAGGTCCAGCTCTGAAGCAATCTGGCCCTCGTAACGGCTGCGCGTGAGTTGCAATGCCTGGCTGAAATCATCCAGTGAGCTGTTCAGAATCCGGCTCTGCGCATCCAGCCCGTTGAGCTGCACATACAGCGTCGCCAACTGATGTTGCAGGCTCAGGCGTGCCACCGCCAAGTCATCGCCGGATGCTTGCGCCTGGGCATCGCCGGCCGCGACCTGGTTGCGGATTTTACCCCACAGGTCCAAGTCGTAGCTCAGCGAGAAGCCCGCCGTATTGCTGTTGTACACCGACGGCTGTGTGTCCCCGCGCAGCGGCCGCGAATCCGATTGCCGCTGACGCAGCGGCTGCGCACTGGCGGTAATTTGCGGGAACAACCCGGCGTGCAACTGGCTGGCATACGCCTGGGACGCATCGAAATGCGCCAATGCCGCCGCCAGGTCAGGGTTGGCCTTGAGCAGTTGCTGTTGCAGGTCAGTCAGGCACGGATCGTTGTAGAGCTTCCACCACTCGGGCGCCAGTTGGTCGGACGGTTGCGCGCTGTGCCACGGGCCATCGCTGGTCTGTTCGCGATAGCCTGCCGGCAGGTCCACCGACGGCACCTTGTAGGTGGGCGCCATCGAGCAGCCCTGCAACAGCAGCAGCATCAACGCCGCCAGGGGTTTAAGCCTTGGGCGCATGCGCACCTCCGGCGTCGGCCAGTTGCACGGGGTCGCCTTCGCGCAGGGCATCGGGCGGGTTGTCGACCACGCGGTCGGCGGGTTTCAGGCCTTGGTCGATCACCAGGCGTTCGCCGAGGTCGAGGCCGATGTGGATGTCTTGCAAGTGCACGTGATTTTGCGCGTCCAGCACCGCAACCTGGGTACCTTGGGCGCGGAAGATCAGTGCGCTGGCCGGGATGCTCACGCCGTGGGTGTCCGCCGGAATTGGCAGGGTGGCTTCGGCGTAATCACCGGGCAGCAATTCGCCGTTGGGGTTGTCGGCGACGAACTGCGCCAGCAGGGTGCCGGAGCGGCGGTCGATGGCGGTGGAGTCGCCGATCAGGCGCGCCTTGAAGTGCTCGCCGGGGTGCTCGGGCACCGTCAGCTCGGCTTCTAACCCTGGATGAATCACGGCTGCATAGTTCTGCGGCACCGGCACGTAGAGTCTGAGCTGATGGGTATCGGCAATGTTGAACAGCTCCGGGTCGCTGTCGGTGTCGGCCTTGATCAACTGGCCGATGTCGGTGTTGCGCGCGGTGATGGTGCCGGCGAACGGCGCGCGGATGGTCTTGTAGCTTTCCAGTGCCGACAGCCGTGCGTAGTCGGCGGCGGCCGCCTCGGCGTTGGCTTTGGCGGCGGCAGCGTTGGAGGTTTTTTCATCGGCCTCCTGACGCGACACCGAGTGGCTGGCCAACAGGTTCTGCCAGCGCGTGGCGGTGGTTTCGGCCAGGCGTGCGTTGGCCTGCTCCTGCACCAGGCGCGCGTGGGTCTGCGCCATTTGCTGGTCGAGGTCGGGGCTGTCGATTTCGGCGAGCACTTGCCCGGCTTTGACCTGGGTGCCGATGTCGGCTTTCCAGTCCTTCAAGTAGCCGCTGACGCGCGCGTGAATCGGCGCCTTGCTCCATGCCTCAAGGTGCGCGGGCAGGCGCAAGGTATCGCCGGCGACGTTCTGTTTGGGTTGGAACACCATCACTTGCGGGATGGCGGCGGTTTCGGTCCAGGCACTCACCGACTGTTCGTGCATCGTGCGGGCGTGCAGGCCGTTGGCGACCAACAGGGCGGCCAGTGTCAGGCCGCCGACACCCATGAGCATCAGACGCTTGCGCGAGGGTTTGTGATCAGACGACATGTGAAGTTTCTCCAGCAGCAGCGCGAGTAGGGTGACGACCGTGGACCAGGCTGAAGACCACGGGTACAAACAACAGGGTGGCGACGGTGGCGAAGATCAAGCCGCCGATCACCGCCCGGCCAAGGGGCGAGTTCTGTTCTTCGGACAACGCCAGCGGCAACATGCCGATGATCATCGCCAGGGCCGTCATGCACACCGGCCGGAAGCGCGTGTAACCGGCCTCCATGGCGGCCTTCAACGCATCGCCATGTTCGGCCAGGCGTTCACGGCAGAAGCTCACCACCAGAATCGAGTTGGCGGTGGCCACGCCCATGCACAGGATGGCCCCGGTCAACGCCGGCACCGACAGCGAGGTGCCGCTGAGGAACAGCATCCACACGATGCCCGCCAGCGCGGCCGGCAAGGCGGTGATGATCACGAACGGGTCGGCCCAGGACTGGAAGTTGACCACGATCAGCAAGTAGATCAGCACCACGGCGCCGAGCAGGCCGAAGCTCAAACCACTGAAGGCTTCGTGCAGCGCATCGATCTGCCCATGCAGGCTGATCACCGCGCCTTTGGGGCGCATGGAGGCGGTGTCATCCAGCACTTTTTGCACGTCGCGCGCCACGCCGCCGAGGTCGCGGCCCTGCACGTTGGCATACAGGTCCAGGGTGGGTTCGATGTTGTAGTGGGTCACCACCGCCGGGCTTTGCACGCGGGAGATGGTGGCAACGCCGCCGAGGATCTGCGACTGGCCATCGGCCCCGGTGACCGGCAAGGCTTCCAGTGACGGCAGGCTGTCGAGGCGGTATTGCGGGGTTGCGGCGACGATGGAATACGACACGCCGTTGGCCGGGTTGAGCCAGAAAGTCGGCGCGGTTTGCGAGCTGCCGGCGAGGGAGGCGACCATGCTGTTGGTCACGTCACGCTCGGTGATGCCCAGGCCATTGGCGCGCATGCGATCAACATTGACTTGCAGCGACGGGTAGCCGGTGGACTGCTGGATGCGCAGGTCGGCGATGCCCGGAATGTGCGACAGGCGACGTTCGAGTTCCACCGCGTAGGTGCGGTTTTCTTCATCGCTGCGCCCGGAGATTTTCACGTCCAGCGGGGCCGGTGCGCCGAAGTTGAGGATCTGGCTGCTGATGTCCGCCGGCAGGAACGCGAAGTGGCTGCCAGGGAAGCTTTCGGGCAAGGCTTCACGCAGTTTTTTCACGTAGTCGGCGGTGGGCGCGTGGTCCTTTTTCAGCGTGACCTGGATGTCGCCATCCTGCGGGCCGATGGTGCCGCTGCTGCTGTAGGCCATGTCGATGCCGCTGAGCGGAATGCCGATGTTGTCGACGATGGTGTCTAGTTCTTCGGCGGGTATCACTTCACGAATCCGCGCTTCAATACGGTCGAACGCCGCCGCGCTTTCTTCAATCCGCGTGCCCAGCGGCAAACGCACATGAAGGGCGAGGGCGCCGGCGTCGGTGGCCGGGAAGAAGTCCTGGCCCAGGCTGGGCAGCAGCAGGAACGAGGCAAGCACGCAGGCCAGGAAACCGACGATAAAGCGCTTGCGGTTGCCCAGCGCAAGAATCAGCAAGCCGTGGTAGCTGTCGCGGATATTCGAGAAGTGGCGCTCGAAGCCTTGCTGAAAATTAAGCACCGATTGCAGCACGGCGTTGCGCGGTTTTTTGTGCTGATCGCCTTCGTGGTGGTTGATGAATGCATCTTCGGGGTGATGCCCGGCGCCTTGTTCCGGTGTGTGCGGCTTGAGCAGGAACATCGCCAGGGTCGGCACCAGGGTGCGCGAAAGTATGAACGAGCTGGCCATGGCGAAAATCACCGCCAGCGCCATTGGCCGGAACAGGTAGCCGGCGATGCCTTGCAGCAGGAACATCGGCACGAACACGATGCAGATACACAGCAGCGAGACGAACGCCGGGCCGACGATTTGTGCGGCGCCGTCGAGGATCGCGGTCTTCACCGCCTTGCCTTGTTCCAGGTGCCAGTTGATGTTTTCGATGGTGACCGTGGCGTCGTCCACCAGAATCCCCACCGCCAACGCCAGCCCGCCCAGGGTCATGACGTTGAGGGTTTGCCCGGTGACCGCCAGCAGCGCGATCGCCGACAGCACCGCCAAGGGAATCGACGCGGCGATGATCAACGTCGAACGCCAGCTGCCGAGGAACAGCAGGATCATCGCACTGGTCAGCAGTGCGGCGATGATGCCTTCCTGGGCCACGCTGCCCACCGATTGCTTGACGAACACCGAGGCGTCGCCCAGCAGCGAGGTCTTCAGCGACGGCGGCAGGGTTTCGTTGATGCGCGGCAACATCTGGCGGATGCCGTCGATGATCGACAAGGTCGAGATGCTGCCGTTTTTCAACGCAGGCATGAGCACCGCGCGGTGGCCGTCGACGCGCACGATGTTGGTCTGCGGCGGCGAGCCGTCACGCACGTGGGCCACTTGGCCGATGGTGATCAGTGCGCCATCGACCGTCTTGATCGGCAGGTCGTTGAGTTCATCAATCGCCTTGGGGCTGTTGTTGAGCAGGATCGTGTATTCGTCGGGGCCGAGTTTGGCGGTGCCCACCGGGATGATCTGGTTTTGCAGGGCCAGGGCGTTGCCCACGTCCTGCGCCGACAAGCCTTTGGCGGCCAGGGCTTGCGGGTCGAGGTCGAGGGTGATCTGGCGCTGCTTGCCGCCCATTGGCGTGGGCATGGCCAGGCCGGGCAGGGCGCTCAGCGGCAGGCGAATGTTGTTCTGCACCAGGTCACGGATCTTGGCTTCCGAAAGACTGGGGCTGGAGAACGCCATTTGCAGGATCGGCACCGTGGAGGCGCTGTAGTTGAGGATCAGCGGTGGCGTGATGCCCGGTGGCATCTGCTTGAGCACGGTTTGTGACACCGCGGTCACTTGCGCGTTGGCGGTGCGGATGTCCACACCGGGCTGGAAGAAGATCTTGACGATGCCCATGCCGGGCAGCGATTGCGATTCGATGTGTTCGATGTCGTTGACGGTGGTGCTCAGGGAACGTTCGTAGGTGTAGATCACCCGACCGGCCATGGCGTCCGGCGACAGGCCGTTGTACTGCCAGACCACCGCGACGACGGGGATGCCGATATCGGGGAAAACATCCGTAGGGGTTTTCAGGGCCGCCATCGGCCCGACGATACAGATGAATATGGCCAACACGATAAACGTGTACGGCTTTTGCAGTGCGGTCTTTACCAGCCCGAGCATGCGTGAACCTCCGAGGGAGCAGGATTGCAAACCCCGGCAGTCTTGCCCGACCCACCTAACACGGACCTTTCAGCCAGGTGAAGGAACATTTAGTTAACGGCTGAAGATCGTTTCATATGTATTCATTTGTTCTACAAAGGGCAGCTCTCCAAGCTTGTCTCCCATCGGACGCGACACATTTGTACGCCGTCCAACGTTTTTTTCTGATGTCCTTTGGAGCCCTGCCATGTCACTTAAACCGTTGTTGTTGATTCCAGCCCTTGGTGCTGTTTTGTTGTTGTCGGCCTGCGCCGGTCCGATTCCCAAGGCTGACCCGAGCGAAGCCTGGATTGGTTTGAAAGAAGAGGCGCCGAACGACCTGATGGCCGAGCGTGTCGACGGCAAGCGCGTGGACGACGGGCGCTTTTTCGAGGTGACACCGGGTGACCATCGCCTGGATGTGACCTTATTCGAGGAGGAGGCAGGCGATGACAATCAGCAGGACTGCCAGGGTCGGGTCGAGTACAAGCATTTCCAGGCGGGTGAGCATTACACCCTGACCGAATCGAGCCTGGGCACCACCGTGCGTGCCGTCCTCAAGGACGGGCACGGCAAGGAAGTGGCAGCGACTCAAGACTTCAATTGCATGCCCGGCTAGGCGTGATGCGCTGCTGCCTTGGGGGGTTCGGCCGGTGCAGCGGGTTTGACGTGGGGGTGATGATGCCGGCGAGTTACGCGCATGACCCCCCACAACATGGCGCTGGCTACCGCCAGCCAACCGCAGATCAACAGGAAAATCGTTGTTGCAAGGCTCATTAGGGCCTCCTTTCGCCCCGCAGGGGGCACACACAGTCTTCTCAATGGACAGTCTAGCTACCTGACGGTTGCCTGCTATTGACCAATGGTCGAGTCCATCCAACTTGTTTGCTCTATCCAGCGCATTTTACTGACGCCTCGGGCTATACCCGCCTTGCGGAGCATCCTATGATCAGGGCCCTTACCGGCAGTTGATCAAGAGAGTAAAAAATTGCGGTTACGGTCGAACGTTAAAACATCCCTGCTGCTGGCCTGCGCCCTGGGGCTCGCGGCCTGTTCCGGGCATCCGTCGAGGCTGGCGGGTCTGCCGGAGCGTGTAGAACTCAACGGCGTGCCGACCTTTCGCAGCGAGGCTTACCTGAGTGGCCCCTCGGCTTTAGCCAGCATGCTGTCGCAACAAGGCATTGTCATGACACCCGGTTTGCTCGATAAGCCCCTGCACTTGCCAGGCGGCGAGGCGGACCTGGAGCGCAACATGCAGGTGTTGGCGCGTGAATACGGGCTGATGGTGTATCCGCTGGACAACCAGCTGACGGCCGTTCTGGCGCAGGTGGCGGCGGGTTACCCGGTGATGGCGCGGATTAACCCGAGCTTTTGGTCTGGCACGCGCTATGTCGTGGTGGTGGGGTTCAATCAACAGAAGAGCACGGTGCTGTTGCGCTCGGGCATGGACCGGCGTTTGTTGATGAGCTTCAGCGACTTTGAGTCAGCGTGGAAGAGCGCAGGCAACTGGGCCATCCTGACTCAGCGCCCGAGCCAGTTGCCGGCGAATGTGGATGCGCAGCGCTGGCAGGCGGCGGCGAACGCCACCGCCCAAGCCGGCCAGGAGCAGGCAGCGGCGCAGGCGCTCAAGGTGTTGGCGGAACGCAAGTAAAGGCAACGCAGACCCAAACAGGTGGGAGTGGGCTTGCTCGCGAAAGCCGAGTGTCAGTCGATACATTCATGACTGACCCACCGCCTTCGCGAGCAAGCCCGCTTCCACATTGACACTGTGGTGCTTAGCGACGCACTTCTGCGGCGTTAGGACGGTTCTTCAGGTTCTTGTCAGCCTTGTAGCGCAGCGCTACGTCCGGCACTGAGCCGCTCTTGCCGGTTTCAACCCAGTTGCGAATGCGCCCGGCATCGGCAAAGTGGGTGAACTTGCCAAAGGCATCCAGAATCACCAACGACACTGGGCGGTTACTCATGCTGGTGACCAGCACCAGGCAGTGGCCGGCCTGATTGGTGAAACCGGTCTTGGTCAACTTGATGTCCCAGTTGGCGCGGTTGATCAGGTGGTCAGTGTTGGAGAAACCCAGGGTGTAGTTGGGTTTGCGAAACGACACGGTCTTTTCCTTGGTGGTGCTCAACTGACTCAGCATCGGAAACTTGCGCGCATAGGCCAGCAGCTTGCTCAGGTCGCGCGCGGTGGACACGTTGTGAATCGACAGCCCGGTGGGTTCGACATAGTGCGTGCTGGTCATGCCCAGGGCTTTGGCCTTGGCGTTCATTGCGGCAATAAAGGCTGGATAGCCACCTGGGTAGTGGTGGGCCAGGCTGGCGGCGGCGCGGTTTTCCGAAGACATCAGGGCAATCAGCAGCATTTCCTTGCGCGGCATTTCGCTGCCGATTTTCACGCGCGAGAACACGCCTTTCATTTCTGGCGTGTCTTTGATGTTGATGTCGATGTACTCGTCCATGTTCTGCTTGGCTTCAAGCACGATCAGGCCGGTCATCAGTTTGCTGACGGATGCGATGGGCACGACCACGTCGGGGTTGCTGGAATAGATGACTTTGTTGGTCTGCAGGTCAACCAGCATGGCGCTGCCGGAAGCGATCTGCAGTTTGGAGGTGTCGCGCGGCGCCAGAGTGGTTTCGGCTGCGTGCGCGAAGGTGCCTGTAAATACAAAAAATAGGCTGACAATAGAGAGACGAATTTTCACGCGGGTGAACTCGCTAAAAAGTAAGGAAATACCGTTCAGGAACGGGTTATATGACAAATGCCGTTACATTTTAGGAGTATGGATCAGAAAGCGATAGAGGCCTTTAAATAAAGGCTGTAAGCCGATGATTGGTCAGGGTTGTACCGGTTTTTAAAAATCCTGCTCATCGCGCCAGTTTTTTTTCAAAGCGGCTTTAGGCCGACGATTTTACCAGTGTGTGCCGGGTGAAGTTGCCCACAAAGTCAGGCAGGGTGCTTAAACATAAATAGCCCACTTTCAGGTTGAGCTCAAACGCTCGGTCATTGAGTGTTTCGATGAGTGCATCGGTGTACTCCGGGCTACGCGCCTGGTCCTAAGTAACAGGCGTGTAAACGCGGTTCTGCCAGTACCACCGGCGATAATGACGCCTTCGTTGGAAGCGAGGCTGGCCAGGGGAGAGCATTGCCACCCGCTGAACAAGGTGCCACGGCAGGTACGACGCAGCGTCGTTCGTTAATTGCGCCCAATAAAAAGCCCCGCGATCAGGCGGGGCTTTTTATAACAGGCACTTATCAGTCGTGCAGTGTTTCTGCCGCGTACAAGGTGTTCTCCAGCAGGCATGCTCGAGTCATCGGGCCCACTCCGCCTGGCACTGGTGTAATCCAGCCGGCGCGGGGCAGGGCGGTTTCGTACACCACGTCGCCGACGAGCTTGCCGTCTTCCTGGCGGTTGATACCGACGTCGATGACGATGGCACCTTCTTTGATCCACTCACCTTTGACCAGGCCGGGTTTGCCGGCAGCCACGACTACCAGGTCGGCGCGGCCGACATGGCCAGCGAGGTCTTTGGTGAAACGGTGAGTGACGGTCACGGTGCAGCCAGCCAGCAGCAACTCCATGGCCATCGGGCGCCCGACAATGTTGGACGCGCCGACCACGACGGCATCGAGGCCGTACAGGTCGACACCGGTGCTTTCCAGCAGGGTCATGATGCCTTTCGGGGTGCACGGGCGCAGCAGCGGGATACGCTGGGCCAGGCGGCCGACGTTATAAGGGTGGAAACCGTCGACGTCTTTGTCCGGGCGGATGCGCTCCAGCAATTTAGAGGCATCCAGGTGCTCGGGCAGTGGCAGCTGCAGCAGTATGCCGTCGATGCCCGGGTCGTCATTAAGGCTGTCGATCAGGTCGGTCAGGGCCTGCTGGGTGGTGTCTTCCGGCAGGTCGTAGGCCTTGGAAATAAAGCCGACCTCTTCACAGTCTTTACGCTTGTGCGAGACATAAACCTGAGAGGCAGGATCGCTGCCGACCAGGATCACCGCGAGGCCAGGCGTGCGCAGGCCTTGCTGGCTACGCTCGGTGACTCGTTTGGCGATCTGCTGGCGCAGGCTGGCGGCGATTGATTTGCCGTCGATAAGTTGTGCAGTCATTACGCGTGATTAACCATCGAGAGGGGGAAGAAAAGTGCGCGCATTCTCGCATGCCAAGACGTGAGGGCAAAGGCGCTTGGTCTGCAAATTGCCCTAACCCCTTAAATAAAATGAATTTTTTTCAAAAAAGATTTGACGGGTTTCCGAGGCGTCTATACTATTCGTCGCACTTGTCGGGCACAGCCTAGCACTGGTTAAGAAGGTCGAGCACAATTGTTGTCGTGCAAGGCTGGAAGCACTTAGTTTGTAATCCTCCAAGAGTACAGATTAATCAGGCGCCCGTAGCTCAGCTGGATAGAGCATCCGCCTTCTAAGCGGATGGTCGCAGGTTCGAGTCCTGCCGGGTGCGCCATTAGGCAGCTTTGGCACAAGTAGCGCTATATGGTGGGCGTAGCTCAGTTGGTAGAGCACGGGATTGTGACTCCCGTTGTCGAGGGTTCGATCCCCTTCGTCCACCCCATATTTTAAAAGGCGCCAGATTAATCATCTGGCGCCTTTGCTTTAAGAGCTTCAAGCGCGGATGTGGTGGAATTGGTAGACACACTGGATTTAGGTTCCAGCGCCGCGAGGCGTAAGAGTTCGAGTCTCTTCATCCGCACCAATTAAAGCTTTGCACCGCCGTCAGGGGGTGCGAGGTTCGACAAAGAAGATGGTTGAGTTCTTTGTTAATGCAATATGGTGGGCGTAGCTCAGTTGGTAGAGCACGGGATTGTGACTCCCGTTGTCGAGGGTTCGATCCCCTTCGTCCACCCCATATTCAGAAAAAGCGCCAGATCAATGATCTGGCGCTTTTTTTTGCGCCCAGAATTTCCTGTCTGTCGACGCTGTGGCTTGACGCCAAGAAAAAGCAAGCATTCTCAATGCCTTGGCGTTAGAATCGTTGCCGGTTTTGAGCGTGTAGAACTGATTCCCGGCTCTATCGGGGTCAGTGCAGCTATTTAATAGCGAATAACGGCGCAGTACCTGAAAAGGGCTGTGCCGTTTTTGTTTAAGTGTCTTGAGTTTCCAGGGTGGGGCGTTTCGTCGTATTTGTGTTTCTCGATGCTGCTGCCGCGCCCTTCGACCTTGCGTGCAAGGTCGGTCGCCAAGGTTGGACGTCCACGCTCTTCTATATATAGAAGGCTGATGCAGAGCCTTGGCATGATGAGCTGTATTTGCTTACGGGATGAAGTGCATGCGTGCACTTGAACCTATAAATGGCCTGCTGTTTTTCTACCCGTTTTCAGTAGGGTGACTTCTTGAGTTTGACCCACTAGAATGCATGCCCTTGATTCTGGGGTCGGAAACGGCCGGCTAACGTCTGTGCAACGAGGAATATCCATGCAAGTTTCTGTTGAAAATACTACTGCTATCGAGCGCCGCCTGAGCATCACCGTGCCGGCAGAGCGTATTGAGACTGCGGTCAACAAGCGTCTGCAGCAGACTGCCCAAAAGGCCAAGATCGCTGGTTTCCGTCCAGGCAAAGTGCCAATGAGCGAAATCAAGCGTCGTTTTGGCGCCGATGCGCGTCAGGAAGCTGTAGGTGACGTGATCCAGGCTTCGTTCTACGAAGCTGTTGTCGAGCACAAGCTGAACCCGGCTGGCTCGCCTTCGATCGAACCTAAATCCCTGGAAGCCGGCAAAGACCTGGAATACGTTGCCGTATTCGAAGTCTTCCCGGAATTCACCGTTGCCGGTTTCGAAGACATCGCCGTAGAGCGCCTGAGCGCTGAAGTGGCCGATGCCGACCTGGACAACATGCTGGAAATCCTGCGCAAGCAGAACACCCGTTTCGAAGCGGTCGATCGCGCTGCTCAGAACGAAGACCAGTTGAACATCGATTTCGTTGGCAAGGTTGACGGCGAAGTATTCGCTGGCGGCTCCGCCAAGGGCACTCAGCTGGTGCTGGGTTCCAACCGCATGATCCCTGGCTTCGAAGACGGCCTGGTTGGCGCCAAAGCCGGCGAAGAGCGCGTTCTGAACCTGACGTTCCCTGCTGACTACCAGAACCTGGACCTGGCCGGCAAAGCCGCCGAGTTCACCGTGACCGTCAACAGTGTTTCCGAGCCTAAGTTGCCAGAGCTGAACGAAGAGTTCTTCGCTCAATTCGGTATCAAGGAAACCGGGATCGACGGCTTCCGCACCGAAGTTCGCAAGAACATGGAGCGTGAGCTGCGTCAGGCCATCAAGTCCAAGGTCAAGAACCAGGTCATGGATGGTCTGCTGGCCGCCAACCCGATCGAAGTGCCTAAGGCTCTGCTGTCCAACGAAGTGGATCGCCTGCGCGTTCAAGCGGTTCAGCAGTTCGGCGGCAACATCAAGCCTGACCAACTGCCGGCCGAGCTGTTCGAAGAGCAAGCCAAGCGCCGCGTAGTGCTGGGTCTGGTCGTGGCCGAAGTGGTCAAGCAATTCGACCTCAAGCCTGATGAAGATCGCGTTCGCGAAATGATCCAGGAAATGGCTTCCGCCTACCAGGAGCCAGAGCAGGTCGTGGCTTGGTACTACAAGAACGACCAGCAGCTGAACGAAGTACGTTCGGTTGTGCTGGAAGAACAAGTTGTGGATACTGTTCTGCAGAAGGCTAAGGTGACCGACAAAGCGGTCTCTTACGAAGAAGCAGTCAAACCGGCGGAAGCAGCACAAGCCGACTGATTGTCCAACTCGTTCGAAATACAACCATAAGCCAGCCTCGCGCTGGCTTATGCGTTTTCAAGACATGACTATTTGGGAGTAACTGCAGAGCATGTTCCGTAATTCCTATATTCAGCAGAACTCTGATATCCAGGCCGCTGGCGGCCTGGTCCCGATGGTTGTCGAGCAATCTGCTCGTGGCGAACGCGCCTATGACATCTACTCGCGCCTGCTCAAGGAACGAGTGATCTTTCTGGTCGGCCCTGTAGAGGACTACATGGCCAACCTGATCTGCGCGCAGCTGCTGTTCCTTGAAGCGGAAAACCCGGACAAGGACATCCATCTTTACATCAACTCCCCGGGCGGTTCGGTGACGGCGGGTATGTCGATCTACGACACCATGCAGTTCATCAAGCCAAACGTGTCGACGACCTGCATCGGTCAGGCCTGCAGCATGGGCGCGTTCCTGCTCACCGCGGGCGCCGAGGGCAAGCGTTACTGCCTGCCTAACTCGCGCGTGATGATTCACCAGCCGCTGGGCGGCTTCCAGGGCCAGGCGTCGGACATCGAAATTCACGCCAAGGAAATCCTGTTTATTCGTGAGCGCCTCAACACGTTGATGGCCAAGCACAGCGGGCACACCCTGGAAGAAATCGAGCGTGACACCAATCGCGACAACTTCATGAGCGCGGAAGCTGCACGCGCGTATGGGTTGATCGACGCAGTGATCGAAAAGCGCCCCGCTTAATATAAGCACCTCAAAATAGGGCTGGTCGGCATGTCCGACCACCGGCGGGCTTGAAAAAGCCCGCATAAGCCTTCATCTTGTGTTGCAAGCCTATCGGATTTGGATCGAACGAATGACTGACACCCGCAACGGCGAGGACAACGGCAAGCTGCTCTATTGCTCCTTCTGCGGCAAAAGCCAGCATGAAGTACGCAAATTGATTGCCGGCCCCTCGGTGTTTATCTGCGACGAGTGCGTCGACCTGTGCAATGACATCATCCGCGAGGAGGTGCAGGAAGCTCAGGCCGAAAGCAGCGCGCATAAATTGCCTTCGCCTAAAGAAATCAGCGGCATCCTTGATCAGTATGTGATTGGTCAAGAGCGTGCAAAGAAGGTTCTGGCCGTAGCGGTGTACAACCACTACAAGCGCTTGAACCAGCGTGACAAGAAAGGCGACGAAGTCGAACTCGGCAAGAGTAACATCCTGCTGATCGGCCCTACAGGCTCGGGTAAAACCTTGCTTGCAGAAACCCTCGCTCGCCTGTTGAACGTTCCGTTCACCATCGCCGACGCCACCACCCTCACCGAGGCTGGCTACGTGGGTGAGGACGTCGAGAACATCATTCAGAAACTGCTGCAGAAGTGCGACTACGACGTAGAGAAGGCCCAGATGGGTATTGTCTACATCGACGAAATCGACAAGATTTCGCGCAAGTCCGACAACCCGTCGATCACCCGCGATGTATCGGGTGAGGGCGTGCAGCAGGCTCTGTTGAAACTGATCGAAGGCACGGTTGCTTCCGTACCGCCTCAAGGTGGCCGCAAGCACCCGCAGCAGGAATTCCTTCAGGTTGATACGCGCAACATCCTGTTCATCTGTGGCGGTGCGTTCTCCGGTCTGGAAAAGGTTATTCAGCAACGTTCCACGCGTGGCGGCATCGGTTTCGGTGCGGAAGTGCGCAGCAAGGAAGAAGGCAAGAAGGTGGGCGAGTCCCTGCGTGAAGTCGAGCCTGACGATCTGGTCAAGTTCGGTCTGATCCCGGAATTCGTTGGCCGTCTGCCGGTCCTGGCCACGTTGGACGAGCTGGATGAGGCTGCTTTGATTCAGATCCTCACCGAGCCGAAAAACGCCCTGACCAAGCAATACGCCAAGTTGTTCGAGATGGAAGGTGTAGACCTCGAGTTCCGTACCGACGCACTCAAATCAGTGGCCAAGCGGGCACTGGAGCGCAAGACCGGTGCACGTGGTTTGCGCTCGATTCTCGAAGGCGTTTTGCTCGACACCATGTACGAAATCCCCTCGCAGTCCGAGGTGAGTAAAGTGGTGATCGACGAAAGCGTTATCGAAGGCAAATCCAAGCCACTGTATATCTACGAAAACAGTGAGCCGGCTGCCAAGGCTGCACCTGACGCTTAAGCGTTTTGCAGTTGCAGTACAAGCAAGGGGCCTTTCGGGGCCCCTTCTTTTTTGGGGCTGTTTTTTGCAGCAGTTTTTTTAATTCGCGTTTATTCATGCGTTTAACTGCTGGCATTGAGCTTGTTTTTTTTGCATGCAGCCCCCATCTTGTTTTCAAGCTTACTTTTCAACTGTCATAGAGGCGAAATCATGAAGACAACCATCGAATTGCCTCTCCTGCCGTTGCGTGATGTCGTCGTCTATCCGCACATGGTTATCCCGCTGTTCGTGGGGCGCGAGAAGTCTATCGAAGCCCTCGAGGCCGCGATGACGGGCGACAAGCAGATCCTGCTGTTGGCCCAGAAAAATCCTGCTGATGATGATCCAGGCGAAGACGCCCTGTATCGCGTCGGTACCGTTGCTACTGTCCTGCAATTGCTCAAGCTGCCTGATGGCACCGTCAAGGTGCTGGTGGAAGGTGAGCAACGTGGTGCAGTCGAGCGTTTCATGGAGGTGGATGGCCACCTGCGCGCCGAAGTGGCGCTGATCGACGAAGTCGAAGCCCCTGAGCGCGAATCTGAAGTGTTTGTGCGCAGCCTGCTCTCGCAGTTCGAGCAGTATGTGCAGTTGGGCAAAAAAGTCCCGGCTGAAGTCCTGTCCTCTCTCAACAGCATTGATGAGCCAAGCCGCCTGGTCGATACCATGGCCGCGCACATGGCGCTGAAAATCGAGCAGAAGCAAGACATCCTCGAAATTATCGACTTGCCGGCCCGTGTTGAACACGTACTGGCTTTGCTGGATGGCGAGATCGACCTGCTGCAGGTTGAGAAACGCATTCGCGGTCGCGTGAAAAAACAGATGGAGCGCAGCCAGCGCGAGTACTACCTGAATGAGCAGATGAAGGCCATTCAGAAAGAGCTCGGCGACAGCGAGGACGGCCACAATGAACTCGAAGAGCTGAAAAAGCGCATCGATGCTGCCGGCCTGCCAAAGGACGCGCTGACCAAGGCCACCGCTGAGCTGAACAAGCTCAAGCAAATGTCGCCAATGTCCGCCGAAGCCACCGTGGTGCGTTCCTACATCGACTGGCTGGTGCAGGTGCCGTGGAAGGCTCAGACCAAAGTGCGCCTGGACTTGGCGCGCGCTGAAGACATCCTCGATGCCGACCACTACGGCCTCGAAGAAGTCAAAGAACGCATCCTCGAATACCTTGCCGTGCAAAAGCGCGTGAAGAAAATTCGTGGTCCGGTGTTGTGCCTGGTGGGGCCTCCTGGGGTCGGTAAAACGTCCCTGGCTGAGTCCATCGCCAACGCCACCAACCGCAAATTCGTGCGCATGGCCCTCGGTGGTGTGCGTGACGAAGCGGAAATTCGTGGCCATCGCCGTACTTACATCGGTTCGATGCCAGGAAGATTGATTCAAAAGATGACAAAGGTGGGCGTGCGCAACCCGCTGTTCCTGCTTGATGAAATCGACAAAATGGGCAGCGACATGCGCGGCGATCCAGCCTCTGCATTGCTCGAAGTGCTCGACCCCGAGCAGAACCATAATTTCAACGACCATTACCTGGAAGTCGACTACGACCTGTCCGACGTAATGTTCCTGTGCACCTCCAACTCCATGAATATTCCGCCAGCGCTGCTGGACCGGATGGAGGTGATTCGTCTGCCGGGTTACACCGAAGACGAGAAGATCAACATCGCCGTCAAATACCTCGCGCCTAAACAGATTTCAGCCAACGGCTTGAAAAAAGGCGAGATCGAGTTTGAGGTCGAAGCGATTCGCGACATCGTGCGTTATTACACGCGAGAGGCGGGTGTACGGGGCCTTGAGCGCCAGATTGCGAAGATTTGCCGCAAGGCGGTCAAAGAACACGCGCTGGAAAAACGCTTCTCTGTGAAGGTTGTCGCCGACTCCCTTGAACACTTCCTGGGTGTGAAGAAATTCCGTTACGGCCTGGCCGAGCAGCAAGACCAGGTAGGGCAGGTGACGGGCCTGGCGTGGACGCAGGTGGGCGGCGAATTGCTGACCATCGAAGCCGCCGTGATCCCGGGCAAAGGCCAGTTGATCAAGACCGGTTCGCTGGGTGATGTGATGGTCGAATCCATCACTGCCGCGCAGACCGTGGTGCGCAGCCGCGCCAAGAGCCTGGGGATTCCCCTGGACTTCCACGAGAAGCACGACACCCATATCCATATGCCGGAAGGGGCGACGCCCAAAGACGGTCCTAGCGCTGGCGTAGGCATGTGCACGGCACTGGTATCGGCACTGACCGGCATCCCTGTGCGAGCCGATGTGGCAATGACAGGGGAAATCACCCTGCGTGGCCAGGTATTGGCCATTGGCGGTCTTAAAGAGAAATTGCTCGCTGCACACCGGGGTGGTATCAAGACGGTGATCATTCCTGAAGAGAATGTTCGCGACTTGAAGGAAATTCCGGACAATATCAAGCAGGATCTTCAGATTAAACCGGTTAAATGGATTGACGAGGTCCTGCAAATTGCGCTGCAATACGCGCCGGAGCCCTTGCCAGATGTGGCTCCGGAGATAGTCTCGAAGGATGAAAAACGCGAGTCTGATTCCAAGGAAAGAATTAGCACGCATTAATGCGATTAAGCCGGGTGGCTTCCTTGACAGCTTTTTAGAGCCCTTGTTATAAAGCGGCTCTTAAGTGTCTGTAGGCCATTCAGCACTGGTTTTTGCTTTCACCAAAAAACTTAGAATCATACTCAATAGATATATAAGGGGACTTAGAGTGAACAAGTCGGAACTGATTGATGCTATCGCCGCATCCGCTGATATCCCGAAAGCTGCTGCTGGCCGTGCGCTGGACGCAGTAATCGAATCCGTCACTGGCGCTCTGAAGGCCGGCGACTCTGTAGTACTGGTAGGCTTCGGTACTTTCTCTGTGACCGACCGCCCAGCTCGCACTGGCCGTAACCCACAGACTGGCAAAGCACTGCAAATCGCTGCTGCCAAGAAACCAGGTTTCAAAGCCGGTAAAGCCCTGAAAGAAGCCGTTAACTAAGCTTCGCTCAAGCCTTACCTACCCGGGTCAGACGCAGGTCTGGCCTGGCAGCGGAGCGGCAGCTGACCCACGTATCCATCGGGTCGCCAGGGCCTGGGGTGTGCTTTCAAACCCCCGTCCGCTCCGCCAGTTACGAGAAGGCGCATCCTCGGATGCGCCTTTCTTCTATCCGGACTCTACCCACGCTCCACGGTTGCCTAATTTTTGAAGATCAACCGTTTCTGGGGGACGCATGCTGCAAAATATCAGGGACAATTCACAAGGCTGGATTGCCAAGACCATTATCGGGATCATCGTCGCATTGATGGCGTTCACCGGTATCGAGGCCATTTTCCAGGCTTCGACCAACAACAAACAGGACGTGGCCAAGGTCAACGGTGAAGAGATCACCCAAACCGAATTGAGCCAGGCCGTCGACATGCAACGTCGCCAGCTGATGCAACAGCTGGGCAAGGATTTCGATGCTTCCCTGCTGGACGAAAAACTGCTGCGCGATGCAGCCCTCAAGGGTCTGATCGATCGCAAACTGCTGCTGCAAGGTGCTGCCGACTCCAAGTTCGGCTTCTCTGAAGCGGCGCTTGACCAAGTGATTCTGCAGACGCCGGAATTCCAAGTGGACGGCCAGTTCAACGCTGAACGCTTTGACCAGGTGATCCGTCAACTGGGCTACAGCCGTATGCAATTCCGTCAGATGCTGACCCAGGAAATGCTGATCGGCCAGGTTCGCGCAGGTCTCGCCGGCAGCGGCTTTGTCACCGACGCTGAAGTGCTGGCATTCGCCCGTCTGGAAAAACAGACCCGCGATTTCGCCACCGTCAACATCAAGGCCGACCCTGCGGCGGTGAAGCTCACCGACGATGAGGTCAAGGCTTACTACGACCAGCACGCCAAAGAGTTCATGACCCCCGATCAGGTGGTTATCGACTATCTGGAATTGAAGAAGTCTTCGTTCTTCGATCAGGTCACGGTCAAGGACGATGAGCTGCAGGCTGCCTATCAGAAAGAAACCGCCAACCTCGCTGAACAGCGTCGTGCCGCGCACATTTTGATTGAAGTCAACGACAAGACCACCGACGCGCAAGCCAAGGCCAAGATCGAGGAAATCCAGGTACGCCTGGCCAAGGGTGAGAAGTTCGACGCCCTGGCCAAGGAGTTCTCCCAAGACCCAGGTTCGGCCACCAATGGCGGTGACCTCGGCTTCGCGGGCCCTGGCGTCTACGATCCTGACTTCGAAACTGCCCTGTATGCCTTGAACAAGGACCAGGTGTCAGCGCCGGTACGTACCACCTTCGGTTGGCACCTGATCAAGCTGTTGGGCGTTGAAGCACCGCAAGTGCCATCGTTCGCCAGCCTGAAAGACAAGCTGACGCGCGAGCTCAAGACTCAGCAGGTTGAGCAACGTTTTGTCGAGGCCACCAAGCAATTGGAAGATGCGGCATTCGAAGCCTCCGACCTGGCTCAGCCGGCGTCCGACCTGAAGCTGACCGTGCACACCTCGGCGCCGTTTGGCCGTGAAGGTGGCGAAGGTGTTGCCGCCAACCGCGCGGTGGTCACAGCTGCATTCAGCCCGGAAGTGCTGGATGAGGGTGCCAACAGCACCGCCATTGAGCTGGACCCGGAAACCATCATTGTGCTGCGGGCCAAAGAGCATCTGAAGCCTACGCAATTGCCACTGGAAAGCGTCTCTGCCGCTATCCGTGCGCAGATGACCAAGGAGCGCGCCAGCGCGGCTGCCAAGGCTCATGCTGACGAGTTGATCGCCAGCCTGCGTGATGGCAAAACTGCGCTGAACCAGCCGATCGACGGCCAGGCCTGGAAAGTCACTGAAGCGGCTACCCGTAGCCAGGAAGCGATCGACCCGGCCGTGCTGCAAGCCTTGTTCCGCATGCCCAAGCCTGCGAGCAAGGACAAGCCGACCTTCACTACCGTGACCCTGGCGGACGGTAGTCTGGTGATCGTGCGCTTGAACGGCGTCAACGAAGCCGCTGCGCCGACGGACGAAGAAAAGGCGCAATACCGCCGCTTCCTCGCTTCCCGTATCGGTCAGCAAGACTTTGCTGCCTACCGCAAGCAGTTGGAAAGCAAGGCTGACATCAAGAAATTCTGATGTCGGTTTGCAGTACAAAGCCCCCGCTCTGAAAGGACCGGGGGCTTTTTATTACCTGCTCTTCAGACTGGCGATCACGGCCAATAGCATCAGCAGCACGACCGCCCACGCAAAGGCACCGACGCCCCAGCCTTGAAGTAATACACCACCGACCAACCCGCCGCCGGCAATGCCAAGGTTCCACACCGTGACCAGCATCGACTGCGCTGCATCCGCCGATGCACCGGCCGCCTTGGCCAGTGCGGTTTGCAGCAACGCTGGCAGGCCGCCGAACGCCAGGCCCCATAGCGCCACGGCGGCGTAGACAACCCCTGGCGACTCGATCCAGAACGCCAGCGCCAGGGCGATCAAACCAAACAGCGCACAGCTGGCCACGAGCAACACCCGCAACCATCGATCAATCAGTACGCCCGCCAGCCAGATGCTCAGCAGCGCGGCGAGGCCAAATACCAGCAGCACACGATCAATCTCGGCGGCAATTCCTGCGGGCTCCAGCAGTGGCGCCACGTAGGTATAGAGAATGTTGTGGGCCAGCACGTAGGTAAAGGTCACCCACAGCACCGGACGAATGCCTGGCAAATTCAGGACCTGGCGCAGCCCCAGCCGTTTTCCCGCAGGTTCGCCTGCAAAATCCGGCAGCTGCCAGCGCGCCCAAATCAGCAGCAACAGCGTGAGCCCGGTCATGATTGCGAAACTCAGGCGCCAGCCAACGGTGGTGCCCAGGAATGTGCCCGCCGGCACACCGAGCGACAATGCCAAGGGCGCGCCGAGCATCGCCACGGCAATCGCCCGCCCTTGCAGGTTTGGCGCAACCATGCGGCTGGCATATCCCGCCAGCAGCGCCCAGAGCAGACCGGCGAAGACCCCGGCGAAGAAACGTGCCACCAGGGTCACCCCGTAATGGCTGGAAAACGCTGTCACGCTGTTGACCAAAGCAAAGCCGCCGATCGCAATCAGCAGTAACGGCCGTCGTCGCCAGCCTCGGGTCAGCAGCGTGAGAGGAATGGCTGCGAGCAATGAGCCGAGGGCATACAGGGTGACCAGCTGGCCCACCAGGGCTGGCGAGACGCCCAGGCCGTCGCTCATCTGCGGCAGGAGCCCGGCGGGCATTGCCTCGGTGAGGATGGTGATAAAACCGGCCGAAGCCAACGCCAGCAAGCCACCCAGCGGCAGAGCCTGACGTGGGTTGGCAGAGGCAAAATCGGTTAATGCAGGGCTGTTGCTCATCGCACGCTATCCATGAAGAAAGACAAGGAAGCAGGGTAGGGGGCTGTGAGCTGCGGAAAAACAGGCTAAGGTTCCGAACTTATCGGACACCCACGTCCGCAATTGATAGGTGGCCCATTGGACAGCCTGAGCAGTCTTTCGGTATTCGTGCAGGTCGCGGAAACCCGCAGCTTCACCGCCGCTGGCCGCGTGCTTGGCGTGTCTTCCTCGGCGGTGGGCAAAAGCATCGCACGCACCGAGGAGCGCCTGGGTGTGCGCCTGTTTCACCGCAGTACGCGCAGCATCACCTTGACCAGCGAGGGGGCGTTGTTTCTCGAGCGTTCGCGACGGATTCTCGCCGAAGTCGAGGCCGCGGAGCAGGAGCTGACCGAGGCCACTCTCACGCCGCGCGGCAAGTTGCGGATCAGCGTGCCGCAGGTGCGTGGGCTGTTGATGCCGGTGCTCAGCGATTTCATGCGTGCGTACCCGGACATCGAACTGGATGTGGATTTTTCCGACCGCATGGTGGATGTGATTGAAGAAGGCTTCGACGCGGTGATTCGTACAGGCAGGCCGGAGGATTCGCGCTTGATGGCGCGTCATCTGGGGCACTACCGTTTGGTGCTGGTAGGGACGCCAGGCTATTTCGAGCAACATGGCACCCCGCAGCAGCCCCGGGACTTGACCGGCCACGCGTGCCTGCGCCACAAATTCTGCGCCACCGGCAAGCTGGAACCGTGGCCATTGCGTCCTGTGCCAGGCGCCGTAGAACCCGTTTTGCGCACACCGTTGGTCAGCACCACCATTGAATCGCTCAACCATGTGGTGCACGAAGGCCTGGGCATCGCTTGCCTGCCGGATTACATGGTCAGGGACGCGGTGCAGCAAGGGCATTTGCAGCGGGTGCTGGATGACTTTCTCGAGCACCGCGGCAGCTTCTGGATGTTATGGCCAGCAAGTCGCCATGCCTCAGCCAAACTGCGCGTGTTCATTGACCATATGGGCGCCGGGCTTTTTCCTGCGGGCACCGTCCTGTAGGCCTGTGACGTTTTACCGACAGGAATGCGCGCGCCAGGACCCCGTTCTGTTGCACAATACCGCCCGGACTGTTTTCCTCAGGATTTTCGATGTCGACATCATTTCACTTGCGTAGCCTCGGGTTGGCGCTGGTGCTGGCGGGCGCCGCGGGCTGCTCGTCACCCAAGACCGCTATTTATGAACATGAGAATTTCGACGACTCCGGTACGTTCTCCCGTGATTACCCGGTCAGCGACGTGGCGGCCTGCGAAGCGGCGCGGCGTGCCCTGCTGAGCCAGGGTTACATCATCACCAGCAGCGATCCGAAGCTGGTCGTGGGTAACAAGAGCTTTCAGCAGACCGGCGAGACGCACCTGCAGATCAGCTTCAACGTGGTGTGTGCCGATGATGGCAAAGGCAATAACCACTCGACGATGTTTGCCAACGCCTTGCAGGATCGCTATGCGCTGAAGAAGGTCAACAACTCCGCAAGCCTCGGTGTGGGTGTGCTGGGCTCGGTGTCGATGCCGATCGGCTCCACCGATGACTCGATGGTCAAGGTGGCGAGCGAGACGGTCTCGGCGCCCAAGTTCTACGACCGTTATTTCGCGCTGGTGGACGTATTCCTGCCGCAGGAAGTGAAGAAGGCCGAGCATATCCCCGAGAAGCCCAAGGCTGACCTCGGTGTGCCGGAACCCAAGGCAGCGCCGGTAGCCGAGAAGGTCGAGGCACCGAAGGAAGAACCGGCAGCGCCGGCTGCTTCGCAAACGGTGACGCCGCCCGCCGAGACGGCACCGATTGCACCCAAGGAAGAGCCGGCCCCGACCCCGGCAAGCGAGCCGGCCCCGGCGCCGACCAATCCGAGCCTGCCGGCCCCGGCGCCGACCAATCCGAGCCTGCCGGCGCCGACAGAGGCGATTCCGCCGCTGCCCACGCCCGCGCAGTAACTCAGACCGTTACGGGATCCGCCTTGTCGACGTTGATCCCGTAGCGACTGATGGCCTGAGTGATGTTGTCCCGGCCGATCACGCCGTCATCGGCCAGTGCCTTCAAGGCCGCCAGCACGATAAAGTGCCGGTCCACTTCGAAAAACTCACGCAAGGTTTCGCGGGTATCCGATTGCCCGAACCCATCGGTGCCCAGCGCTACAAAGCGACGGCCGTGGACGAAGGGGCGAACCTGATCGGCGAATAACTTCATGTAGTCCGTGGCCACCACCACCGGCCCGGGTTGCCCGGCGAGGCATTCCTCAACGTAACTCGCGCGTGGCTCGCTTTGCGGGTGCAGCAGGTTCCAGCGCTGCGCCGCGTGCCCGTCACGGCGCAGCTCGGTCAGGCTGGTGACGCTCCACACGTCGCTGTGCACGGCGAAGTCCTTTTCGAGCAAGTCGGCCGCGGCGATCACTTCGCGCAAAATCGAGCCACTGCCCATCAATTGCACCTGCGCTTGCGGGTGGCTGCTGAGTCGATACATGCCCTTGAGAATCCCGTGCTCCACGCCATCGGGCATGGCCGGGTGTGGGTAGTTCTCGTTAAGCAGGGTGATGTAGTAGTAGATGTCCTCTTGCTCGACGTACATGCGCCGCATGCCTTCGCGAATGATCACCGCCAGCTCGTAGGCAAACGTCGGGTCATACGATACGCAGCACGGGATCACTGACGACAGAATATGGCTGTGGCCGTCGTCATGCTGCAGGCCTTCGCCCATCAGCGTGGTACGCCCCGCCGTGGCCCCCAGCAGGAACCCGCGCGCCCGCGCATCGCCCGCCGCCCAGGCCAGGTCGCCGACGCGCTGGAAGCCGAACATCGAGTAGAAAATGTAGAACGGCACGGTCATCAGGCCGTGGTTGCTGTAGGACGTACTGGCCGCGATCCACGAGGAAATGGCGCCGGATTCGTTCAGGCCTTCCTGCATGATCTGTCCGTCCTTGCTCTCCTTGTAGTAGCTCAGTTGCCCGGCATCCTGTGGGGTGTAAAGCTGACCCACCGCTGAATGGATGCCGATCTGACGGAACAGGCTTTCCATGCCGAAGGTGCGCGATTCATCCGGCACGATTGGCACGATCAGCTTGCCCAGGTGCGGGTCTTTGAGCAGCGTGCCAAGGATGCGCACAAAGGCCATGGTGGTGGAAATGGCGCGCTCGCCCGTGTCTTTGAGTTGGGACGCAAATACGCTCAGTTCGGGGATTTGCAACGACTCGATGGCGCTGTGGCGCGCGGGCACATAGCCGCCCAAGGCTTGGCGACGCGCGGCGAAGTAGCGGGCTTCTTCGCTGTCGGCAGCGGGCTTGAGGTAGGGGATGTCGTCGAGCTGGTCATCCGCCACTTCCAATCCGAAGCGGTCGCGGAAGGCTTTTACCGCCTCGGCGCCCATTTTCTTCAGCTGGTGGTTGATGTTCTGGCCTTCGCCGGCTT
Source organism: Pseudomonas sp. MF6747 (assembly GCF_963890955.1). Taxonomy (NCBI): domain Bacteria; kingdom Pseudomonadati; phylum Pseudomonadota; class Gammaproteobacteria; order Pseudomonadales; family Pseudomonadaceae; genus Pseudomonas; species Pseudomonas sp. MF6747. The sequence continues at coordinate 120,327 of NZ_CAWPSZ010000004.1, read as the reverse complement.
CACCCATGCCGAAGCCCTTGACGGTTTTGGCCAGGATCACCGTCGGTTGGCCCTGGTGGCGCACGGCAGCGGCGTAGGCGTTGTAGACCTTGTCCGGGTCATGGCCACCGCGTGAGAGTTTCCAGATTTCGTCGTCGGACATGTCTGCAACCAGTGCCAGCAACTCCGGGTATTTACCGAAGAAATGCTCACGTACATAGGCGCCGTTCTGCGATTTGTAATTCTGATAATCGCCGTCCACGCATTCCATCATGCGCTGGCGCAGCAGGCCGCTCTGATCCTTTTCCAGCAGCGCGTCCCAGCCACCGCCCCAGATCACTTTGATCACATTCCAACCGGCAGCGCGGTACAGGCTTTCGAATTCCTGAATCACTTTGGCATTGCCGCGCACCGGGCCGTCCAGGCGTTGCAGGTTGCAGTTGACCACGAAGATCAGGTTGTCGAGTTTCTCGCGACCAGCGAGGGAGATGGCGGCGAGGGACTCCGGCTGGTCCATTTCGCCATCACCGAGGAAGGCCCAGACCTTGCGGCCCTGGTGTTGCTTGAGGTTGCGAAATTCCAGGTAACGCATGAATCGCGCCTGGTAGGCCGCCGTGATCGGCCCCAGCCCCATGGAGACGGTAGGGAATTGCCAGAAGTCCGGCATCAAGCGCGGGTGCGGGTAGGACGATAAACCTTTGCCACCGGCCTCACGGCGGAAGTTGTCCAACTGTGCTTCGCTGATGCGCCCCTCCAGATACGCGCGGCCATAGATGCCAGGAGAGGAGTGGCCCTGGATGTACACCAGGTCGCCGTCGAACGTGTCGGTGCGCCCACGGAAGAAGTGGTCAAAGCCTACGTCGTACAGCACAGCAGCTGACGCATAAGTCGCGATATGCCCACCCACACCGGAATGTTTGCCTGCGCGCAAGACCATGGCCATGGCGTTCCAGCGGATAAACGCATTGGTGCGACGCTCGATAGCCAGGTTGCCGGGGTAGGGCAACTGGCGGTCGGCGGGAATGGTGTTGACGTAGGGTGTGGTCACCCGCCCGTAGAAGTCACCATGGCGCGCTACGTCGAAATCCAGCAACTGATCTATCAGGTAGTGGGCGCGCGGGCGGCCTTCGGTGGACAGCACCGATTCGATGGACTCCAGCCACTCGCGGGTTTCCTGTGGATCGTCGTCCAGTCTTACAGCGTTATTGGGGGTCATGTGAAGCTCCAGGGTAGGCGGATTTGAAGCAGCGAGCTCCTTGTGGGAGTAGCGCCAATGTAGTTGCAATTGCAACGACATACCTGAATCTAGCGCGGGATGAGCTACTATTGCAACCTTCTTGAAATTCCCCGGATGGTGTTGCATGTCGTCGAATGAGCCTGATGTATGGTTCCGTTTTGTCAGGGCCCACAGGACGGTCATCCGTGAAATCGAGCGTCGGCTGGCTGAGGCGGGCCTGCCGCCGTACGCCTGGTATGACGCGCTGTGGGGGCTGGAAAGCGGCCCCGAGGGCACTCGCCGTATGCACGAACTGGCCGATGTGCTGGCGATCGAGCGCTATAACCTGACGCGCCTGGTGGACCGGCTGGAAAAGGACGGCCTGGTGGTGCGTTCACGTTCAGACGGCGACGGCCGAGCGGCGTTTGCCTCGATCACCGACGCGGGTCGGGTGCTGCGCAAAAAAATGTGGACGATCTACGAAAGCACCGTCGACGAGTTGTTCCTGTCGCAAATCGAGCCCGAGCAGCGCCAGTTGTTTGCCGATGCCCTGGAGCGTACGGCGGGGTTGGCGGTGGAGGCGGGTGTGCACACCCGCAACCGACGCAAGATCTGAGATACGGTGCAGATTCAATGTGGGAGCGGGCGTGCTCGCCAAAGCGGTGTGTCAGTACCCTACCGGTTAACTGAACCACCGCATTGGCGAGCAAGCCCGCTCCCACATGTTTATCGCGTTTCTCATTCATTCAAGTGGATACCGTTTCATCGCTATTTCCACCTGGTGTGCGTCAATACACCCTTCATCCGCCAACGCCCTCAACGCACACACCGCGATCCAAAAACGACTCGGCGCACACGCCTGCACTGAGCCGGCGCCCAGCGCCACAAAACGCGCGTCAACATACGGCCCCAGCTGATCGACAATCGGCTGCGGATAACCAGTGACGGCGATTACCGGGGTGGTATCCCCGGCCAGGCAATCACGCAAATGGCAGCTCTGCCGGGGCGCGATGGGGTGCAGCCGATTCCAGCGCGCAGCGGCCGCAGCCTCGCGGGCCAGTCGCGTGTAGCTGGGGCAACTCCACAGCTGCGCCGTGATGCTCCAGTCCTGTTCAAGCAACTGAGCCGCATGAGCGACTTCCACCAGTGCCCGACCTGCACCGAGCAATCGCACCTCCCCTTGGCGACGTTGGATCGGGTACATGCCCCTGAGCGCATCTTCACGGTCTTGCGCATCCAGCGTCACGGCGGTCTCTTGATCATGCAGCGCCAGGTAATAAAACCCGGGCTGGCCGTCGACGTACAACGTGCGCAACCCGGCCAGTACTATCGCGCGGGCTTCCTCACCCGAGGCCGGATCATACGGTGTGCAACGCGGCTGGTTTGCCAGCCACAGCGGTAGCGAGGGTTGCGCGCCTTTGGGCCAGGGCGAAGGTTGGTTCTCGATGTCGTTGCACAGGATGCCGCGCTGCGCGGTCTCATCCGACAACGCACACAGCTGCGCCGACGACGCCGCGCTGTGCAGGTACAGCAGTGGTTTTTCGCCGGTATTACGCGCGAACCAGGTAGGCCAGCTCCCCACGCGTCGGCTGCGTGACTGGCCGCGAATTACCCAGGCTTGCTGGCTGAATTCCAGGGTATTGGCCATGGTCATCACCGTGTACAACGGCGAACTTCGCGATGGTTCGGCGCCGTTCAGTGCGTCAATACACAGCTGCGCGGCGTTAGCGGTAGAGGCGGGCATGGGTTGAAGCTCCAGGCAACAGAGGTTCGTACCCTAATAGAAATGTAGTTGCAAATGCAATGATTGCAATCGCACGTCAAACGTTAAACGCTAAATCAACCCAGCGCTGCTACGTTTAATCAGGATGTGCAGGAACGTCATGGCACAGACATTTTTTCGTCATCACGGCACTTTAGGCTGGCTGTGCGGGTCATTTATTGGCAGCCGCTTTAACTTCACAAGGAGTCCACCATGGACGATTACCAAGAAGAACTGCTGGAGTACCATGCGTTTGAATTGGACCCGCTGGATCCGGTCGATGACGCCACCGAGCTGTAATACCGACTTCAGGCGGAATGCCGCTGACTGCGGCGAAATTCCCCTGGGGTCTGGTTGTTCCACCGCCTGAACGCCCTTTGAAAGGCTTGGGCTGAGGCAAAACCGAGCAAGTAGGCGATTTCGCCGAACGCCAACTCCGTATCACGAATGTAGGTCATGGCCAGATCGCGACGGGTGTCGTTGAGAATCGCGCGAAACTGCGTGCCTTCTTCGGCCAGTTTGCGGCGCAGGGTCCAGGTGGGCAGCTTCAAGCGTGCCGCCACTTCCTCCAGGTCGGGTTCCCGGCCGCCATTGAGCATCGGCCCCAGCAAACGGGTAATGCGCTCGCGCAGGCTGCGGGTGCGCGTCAACTGCTCCAACTCTGCTTCACACAACTTCAACAACAGCTGCCAGGTACTCGGGCAATGCTGCGGGTTGCGCATCGCCAGGGTTTGCTGGCTCAGGCGCACTTGATTGGCGTCGGCGCAAAAATGCACCGGGCCGTCACCCAGCACGGCGTACTGGTCACAATACGGGGGCGCTTCAAATTCGATGTCGATGCGCTGCGCCTGCACCGGTTGTTGGGCCAAACTGGACAATTGCTGCAGCCAGCCGGCGATGATCGAATCCACCACAAAGCGGTTGTAGGCATTGTAGGGGCTGATGGAATAGAACCGCAGCCACGCCCCTTCGGCATCTTCGTGAAAACTCGACTGCCCGCGATAGTTGGAGCCGTACAGCGCCTCGAACCGGGTCAATGTGCGCGCCGCTTCACGCACGTTGGGCGCTTGCGCGGCGGTGACCCCTGCAAGGCCCGCCTGGCTCAAGCGGCTGAGCTGGCCCATGCGCAAGCCCAGGCCCGGGTCACCGGTCAGTTGGATGGCCGCATGGCCCAGGCGCATGTAACGCGGGATCGACAGGCGCGCACCGGCTTCGGCGAGGCGCGCTGCGTCCAGGCCGTATTGCAGCAGCAGCGGTTGCGGGTCCAGGCCGTGGCTTTGAATGGCGTCCGCCAGGGTGTGCACGAAGCCCACTGACAGATCCCCGAGGCGCACCGGCTTCAAGGCGTTACAACCAGATATTCAGCAGGCGTGCGCCACGGGCGCCGCTGTCGGCGTTGACTCGCCCGTTGCTGCTGAGAAAGCTGTGCCCGGCAGTGCCCAGGTCCCAGAACTGCCCACGCAGGAACACGCTCATGCCGGCGCTTGCCTGGCTGATCGGTTGTTGGCTGATCAGGGTCAGACGGTGCCAGGCTTCGCCTTCGCTGAGTTCCTCGGGCTTGAGGCTGATTTCGGGTGGCGTCGACACGCTTTTAAACCCGCGCCATGGGCGATCCCATGTCTCGCGGCCGGTCACAAACGCCGGCACGGCGACCAACTGCGCGCCTTGCTCGTTGAGTTTGCGGTAGTTGTCCGGGTACCAGCTGTCGCTGCCGATCAGGATGCCCAGGCGCCCGGCCGGGGTATCGACCACGTTGACGATATTTTCGTCGCCCGGTTGGATAAAACCGCGCTCATCGTAGATCGGGTAGAACTGGCGCTGTGGCTGGCCCACTGGCAAACCGTCGGCACCGAACACCAGGCTGGCGTTATACAGCGGGCCATGACCGACATGCAGTTGGCCTTGTTCGACACTCGGGTTGGGCAGGGTGATGGAGCCGGCCACCAGCGTGACGCCAAACTCTTTGGCCAGGCCGCCGAACAACAGCTGATAGTCGCGCGCCATGGCGGAGGCTTTCATACGCAGGTAGGCGTCATCCATGCGGTTGTCGCCGGTGGCGCTGATCCATGCGCGCGCAAACTGCAGAGGGTTGCTGGCCGACAGCCAGTTCATCGCGTCTTTTAAATGGACCGCCTGATACAACTCGTTTTTTTCGCCGCTGAGCATCAGCCAAGTGCCGATATGTTCGGGCAGGACCACGATGGTCTTTTGATTGATCAGCCCCTGATCACGGGCCTTTTGCAGGTACGCCGCGAGCTTCAGGTGCAGGCGTTCCAGGCTCTGGTAATCGGCGGGAAACAACTCCGGCTGAATGCCGAGCAAGTTGCCACGATCGGCAGGCTCGCCTTCATTGACGGCCAGGGAAATGCGCAGGTCCGACAGGTAGTGCGCCACAGGGCGCTCCTGGGTCCAGACCAGATACGCGGTGACGGCGGCAACCAGGGCCATGACGAGGGTGAACGCTAGAAGTTTACGCATGGGGCAACAGACAACAGACCGTGTGCAGGGTTCGCCGACTAGGGTAGGGCCCAGGCACCTGCTTGCCAAGGGGCGCTGTGCATTTGGATCAATAAGTTGTCAGTTTCAGTCATTGAGCGGCAGTCCATCGCCTCTTAGTCTGTGGGACATAAACCGATGGCGGGCCATTCGAGCCTGCCACGTCCCGTGATGATCCGTTGTGGAGCTGTACCATGACCGCTGCTGCCTACCCGCACCTGCTGGCCCCGTTGGACCTGGGTTTTACCACCTTGCGCAATCGCACCCTGATGGGTTCGATGCACACAGGCCTTGAAGAAAAGCCAGGTGGTTTCGAGCGCATGGCCGCCTATTTTGCCGAGCGCGCCCGTGGCGGTGTCGGCCTGATGGTCACCGGCGGCATTGGCCCGAATGACGAGGGCGGCGTGTATGCCGGTGCAGCCAAGCTGACCACTGACGAGGAAGCGCAGAAGCACAAGATCGTGACCCAGGCCGTGCACGAAGCGGGCGGCAAGATCTGCATGCAGATCCTTCACGCCGGGCGGTATGCCTACAGCCCCAAGCAAGTCGCACCGAGCGCGATCCAGGCGCCGATCAACCCGTTCAAGCCCAAGGAACTGGACGAAGAAGGCATCGAAAAGCAGATCCAGGATTTCGTCACCGGCTCGCTGCTGGCCCAGGTCGCCGAATACGACGGCGTGGAAATCATGGGCTCCGAGGGCTACTTCATTAACCAGTTCCTCGCCGCCCACACCAACCACCGCACCGACCGTTGGGGTGGCAGCTACGAAAACCGCATGCGCCTGGCGGTCGACATCGTGCGCCGCGTGCGCGAAGCCGTGGGCCCGAACTTCATTATTATTTTCCGCCTGTCGATGCTCGATCTGGTCGAGGGCGGCAGCAGTTGGGAAGAAATCGTGCAGTTGGCCAAGGCCATTGAGCAAGCCGGTGCGACCCTCATCAACACCGGTATCGGCTGGCACGAAGCGCGTATCCCGACCATCGCCACCAAAGTGCCGCGTGGCGCGTTCAGTAAAGTCACCGCCAAGCTGCGCGGCGCGGTGCAGATTCCGCTGATTACTACCAACCGTATCAATACGCCGGAAGTTGCCGAGCAGATCCTCGCCGAGGGCGATGCCGACATGGTCTCAATGGCGCGGCCGTTCCTGGCTGACCCTGAGTTCGTCAACAAGGCCGCTGCCGGCCGCGCCGATGAAATCAATACCTGCATCGGCTGCAACCAGGCCTGCCTGGACCACACTTTTGGCGGCAAGCTGACCACCTGCCTGGTCAACCCGCGCGCTTGCTACGAAACTGAGCTGAACTACCTGCCGGTCAAGCAGATCAAGAAAATCGCCGTGGTCGGTGCCGGTCCTGCGGGCCTGGCAGCGGCTACCGTGGCGGCGGAGCGCGGCCATCAAGTGACCTTGTTCGATTCCGCCAGCGAAATCGGCGGCCAGTTCAATATCGCCAAGCGCGTGCCGGGCAAAGAGGAGTTCTTTGAAACCCTGCGCTACTTCAAGCGCAAATTGCAGACCACCCACGTCGAGGTGTGCCTCAACACCCGTGTGGATGTCGCGCAACTGGCGGCGGGCGGGTATGACGAGATTATCCTGGCCACCGGCATTGCGCCGCGTACGCCAGCGATTCCAGGCATCGACAACGCCAAGGTGCTGAGCTACCTGGACGTGATTCTTGAGCGCAAGCCAGTGGGCAAGCGCGTGGCGGTGATCGGCGCTGGCGGTATCGGCTTTGACGTCTCTGAATTTCTGGTGCACGCAGGCGTGTCCACCAGCCTGGACCGCGAAGCGTTCTGGAAAGAGTGGGGCATCGACACGCAACTGCAAGCCCGTGGCGGCGTGGCCGGCATCAAGCCTGCGCCGCATGCGCCGGCGCGTGAAGTGTTCCTGCTGCAACGCAAAACCTCCAAGGTCGGCGACGGCCTGGGCAAGACCACCGGCTGGATCCATCGCACAGGCCTGAAGAACAAGCGTGTGCAGATGCTCAACAGCGTCGAATACCTGAGCATCGATGACCAGGGTCTGCATATCCGCATCGGCGCCGACGGCGAGCCGCAGCTGCTGGCGGTGGACAACATCGTCATCTGCGCCGGGCAAGACCCGCTGCGCGAGTTGCAGGACGGCCTAATCGCCGCAGGCCAGAACGTGCACCTGATCGGCGGCGCCGACGTGGCGGCCGAGCTGGATGCCAAGCGCGCCATCAACCAGGGCTCGCGCCTCGCCGCCGAGTTGTAAGACGAAAAAAGGGGCGGTGGTAGACTGCCGCCCCTTTTTTCGTTCAGAGGCCTCCCGATGGGCCCTTTCGACTGGCTTCCCCACGCGCCCCTTGAACTGTTGCAGCTGGATTGGCTGAACGGCGTCGAGGTGGCAGTGCTGCGCCTGGATTGCATCGACCCGCTGATCAGCGGCAACAAGTGGTTCAAGCTCACCCAGCACCTGGCCGATGCCCAGGCGGCCGGAGCCCGCGGAGTCATCAGCCTCGGCGGCGCGCACTCCAACCACCTGCACGCGCTGGCGGCAGCCGGCAAACGCTTCGGTTTTCCGACCGTGGGCCTGTTGCGCGGCCATCCTCAAGACACACCCACTGTGCTCGACCTGAAAGCCTTTGGCATGCAGCTGCATTGGCTCGGCTACGGCGGCTATCGCGCGCGGCATGCGGCGGATTTCTGGTTGCCGTGGCACGCACAATACCCGCAACTTTACCCAGTGCCGGAAGGCGGCGGTGGAATGGCCGGTGCCCTGGGTTGCGCGGTATTGGTCGATCAAGTGCGCGCGCAATTGAATACCCTCGGCTGGGCCGACTACGACGCCTGGTGGTTGGCGGCGGGCACCGGTACGACCCTGGCCGGGTTGACGTTGGCCGAGGCGGGCGCGCACGCAGTCTTTGGCGCGATGGCGGTGCCGGATGACCACGGCGTCGCTCAAAACGTGCAGGCCATCGTGCAGCAAGGGTATGAATTGGTGGACGCAAGCCGAGGCGGTTTCGCCAAGGTCGATCCGTTATTGCTCGAGTTCATGCACGCCACGGAGCAGGCCAGTGGTTTGCCGCTGGAGCCGCTTTACACCGCCAAGGCCTTGCTGGCGCTGAAGCAGCAAATCGAGGCCGGGCGTTTTCCCCCCGGCACTCGTCTGATCTTCGTGCATACCGGCGGCCTGCAAGGTCGCCGTGGGTTTACTGCCTAGCGCAAATCCGAGGGTGGGAGCGGACGTGCTCGCCAATGAGGTGGGTCAGTACAAATGAGCTGACTGACCCAGCGCATTCGCGAGCAAGCCCGCTCCCACATTGGCTTTTCATTGCAGCCAGGTATATCCGGTGTTGCTGTGCTTTTTTCCGGCCATTGCTTCACTCCGGTCGGCTACCCGGCCGCGATTGCGCTGCATCAATCGACCCATTTGGTGGCTGATCCACCGCCCTTGCGCCCAAGCCCGCTTCCACCCGGCATCATGCGCAGCGCCGTGTTATCGCGGATCACGTAATGGTGCAGGATCCCCGCCAATGTATGCAGCCCGATCAGCCAGTAGCCGATCTTGCCGAACAGCACGTGCCAGCCTTCGATTTCTTTGGCCAGCGCCTTGTTTTCAGCGATCAACGGCGGCAGCTCAATGCCATAGAACATCACCGAATGCCCCTCGGCACTGACGATCAGCCAGCCGGCGATCGGCATGCCGATCATCAACGCGTACAGCGCACCGTGCATCAGCGTGGCCAACAGGCTTTGCCATTGCGGGGGCGCTGGCACGATTTTCGGCGCAACGCCCAGGCTGCGCGCGAACAGGCGTAGCCACACCAGCACGAACACAGTGAGGCCAAACATGAAGTGCATTTCGACGATCAACGTACGCGCGCCACTGCCTTTGGGAAACTGGCCGCGTAACTCTATGCAGGCGTAAACCACCGCCAGTAGCACCACCATCAACCAGTGCAGCGCAATCGACATGGTGCTGTAGCGTGTATCGGAGTTTTTCCACGGCATCGCTGTGTTCCTCACTCATCAGGGCAAACCTCCGTTCTTGGTGACGGAGTCCTTTAACTGTATGCCGGTTTTGAGCGCTTTGCCTGGCGTAAATGCCGTTGTTTTGACCTCTGTCAGTGGCTTTGCGGCATTTCACCGCGCGCCAGGCGCTGGTTGATATCGGTGATGACGGCGGGCAGGTCGTTGAGGGTGTCGATCAGATAGTGCGGGCGCGCGCCTTTGAACATCGCCTCGATGCGCTCGCGTTCGCGGGCCAGTGTGCTGCTGTCCAGGGCACGAAATTGCTCGTAGGTCAGGCCCAGGGCATTGCCCGAGCAAGTCAGCGCCACGGTCCACATTCCGGCGCGACGGCCTTCGAGAATGCCGGGCACTGTGTCGTCGACCTTCACGCAGGCCGCCACATCATCGATGCCCAGCGCGATCACGTTGGCCAGTGCCTGGGCCGGCCATGGGCGACCGTTGGGCACTTCATCGGTGGCGACCACGTGATCGGCGAGGTAGCCGTTGGTGGCGGCCAGGGCGACGACCTTGTCCATTACTTGCTTGGGGTAGCCGGAGCAAGAGCCGATCTTGATGCCTTGCGCACGCAGCCGCGCGATGGTGTCGAGTGCTCCGGGGATCAGCGCCGAGTGTTCGGCGATTTTCTCGATCTGCAGCGGCATGAAGCGCTCATAGAGGGCGGTTACGTCGTCGTCGGTCGGAGTGCGACCAAAGGCCTTGCGGTAACGTTCGGCCACTTGCGGCTGATCGCAGAGGGTGCGGATATGGTCCCACTTGCCCATGCCCATCGGGCCTCGGGCTTCTTCGATGGACACGTGCACGTCGAATTCGGCGAAGGCTTCGACAAAAATCTGCGTGGGGGCGAAGGAGCCGAAGTCGACCACGGTGCCGGCCCAATCGAGGATAACGGCCTGGAGGGTGTTGGGGTTCTGGTAATTCATGGTGCAGATCCTGGGGGTAATGGGGGAAATCAAATGTCCAGCACTTCCATTTCTTGCAACACCTGCGCGATCGCCTTGACCGCGGCGCGCATGCCGGCCGCATCGACGTGGCCGATACAGCCCACGCGGAAGGTTTCCACTTGGGTCAATTTGCCGGGATACAGGATGAAACCCCTGGCCTTGACCCGCTCATAGAACGCCTTGAACTGGTAACGCGGGTCCTTTGGCGCATGAAAGGTGACGATGATCGGCGCCTGGATCGCTGCCGGCAGGAAGCTGCGCAGGCCCAGTTCGGCCATGCCATCGAGCAGCGCCTGACAGTTGCGTGTATAGCGCTGGTGACGCGCAGGCAGGCCGCCTTCTTCGTGATATTGCAGCAACGCTTCGTGCAGGGCGGCGACCACGTGCGTTGGCGGGGTGAAGCGCCATTGCCCGGTCCTGGCCATGTAGCTGTGCTGGTCGAACAAGTCCATCGCCAGGGAGTGGCAGTTACCTTGGGCGGCGGCCAGCGACTGTTTGTCGGCAAACACAAAACCCATGCCCGGCACGCCCTCCAGGCATTTGCCCGAGGCTGCTATCAGTGCGTCGAACGGCACTTCGCGAGCGTCAATTGGCAGCGCGCCGAAGGAACTCATGGCGTCGATGATCAGGCGCTTGCCGTGGCTTTTCACCACCTCGGCAATCTGCGGCAGCGGGTTGAGAATGCCGGTGCTGGTCTCGCAGTGAATCAGCGCCACGTGGGTAATGGCCGGGTCGGCGCGCAGCAGACGGTCCACATCGGCCGCAGTGGTAGGTTCATCCTCGGCGGTTTCAAAGGTACTGAATGGGCGGCCGAGCACTTCGCAGATCCTGGCCAGGCGCTTGCCGTAGGCGCCGTTGATCAATACCAGCACCTTGCCACTACGCGGCACCAGGGTGCCGATGGCGGCTTCGACGGCAAAGGTGCCGCTGCCTTGCAGGGGCACGCAGTGATGGCTGTCGGCAGCGTTGAGGATCGCCAGCAACTGCTCGCAGACGCTGGCGGTGAGTTGGTTGAATCGCTGGTCCCATGAACCCCAATCCACCAGCATGGCCTGACGCGTACGCACGGACGTGGTCAGGGGGCCGGGTGTGAGCAGAATGGGCGCGGCGGTGGTCATCTCAAGTCCTCGCAAGTCTTGGGGAAGCTACGGCGCCTAAAGTGCAGTTTGGCTTGTTATCAATCAAATTGTTTGTTGTTATGCGAGCTATCAGTGAGGCCGATAGCTATGAACTTGTTCCAACTGCGTGCATTCGATGCCGTAGCCCGCGAGGGCAGTTTCACCCGGGCGGCGGCGCGGCTGTTTATCAGCCAGCCGGCGGTGACCGGGCACATCAAGGCTCTGGAGGAGCATTATCAGATCCCGTTGTTACGGCGTACGGCGCGGCGGGTGGAGTTGACCGAGGAGGGCACGCGACTGGCGGCGATCACCCGCGCGATCTTTGGCCTGGTGGACGAGGCCCAGACCCTGCTGGAAGCCAATCGTCAGTTGCTCACCGGGCGCCTGGAGGTGGCGGCCGACGGCCCGCATCTGGTGATGCCGATGATCGCCAGGTTACGTGCGCGCTACCCAGGCATCACCGTGAACCTGCGCTTGGGCAATGCTCAGGAAACCCTGGCGGCGCTGTTGTCCGAGCATGCGGATGTGGCGGTGCTCACCGAGGTGGAACCGCGCAATGGCCTGCACCTACAAGCCCTGAACGAATCGCGGATCTGCGCCTTGGTGCCGGCAGGGCACCCGTGGCTGGCCGACCCGGCGGGCATTCGCCTTGAGCAATTGCACGAAGTGATCATGGTGCTTCGCGAGCCCGGCTCGATTACCCGGCGCACCTTCGACAGCGCGTGCGCCAGCGCCGCTGTGCAGCCCAAGGTCTTGCTCGAATTGGACAGCCGTGAGGCGGTGACCGAAGCCGTCGCCGCTGAACTGGGCGTAGGGGTGGTGTCGTCAATGGAGGTCAGCCGCGATCCGCGCGTGCACGCCATACCCCTGCAGGGCGACGGGCTGGTCAACCGGCACATGCTCGGTTGCATGGAGCGGCGCCGTTCACTGCGCCTGATCCAGGCGTTTTTCGAGTTGGCGTCTTGACGGTTTTTTGCTGGAACGATTTTTTTTTGCCCTATAAACTCTGCCCCCAAAGCGCCGGCCAGTAGACGTCTCGGCGCGATGGACAAAAGAGAGTGAGTCATGGGCGCACAGTGGAAAGTCAAACATAAAGAAGCGGCATCCAATGCCAAGGGCAAGATCTTCGGCAAGCTGGTGAAGGAAATCACCATCGCCGCCCGCAACGGTGCCGACACCGCGACCAACGCCCACCTGCGTCTGGTGGTTGAGCAAGCCAAAAAGGCCTCGATGCCCAAGGAAACCCTGGAGCGCGCGATCAAAAAAGGCGCCGGCCTGCTGGGTGAAACCGTGCAGTACCACCGTGTGACCTACGAAGGGTTCGCCCCGCACCAGGTGCCGCTGATCGTCGAGTGCGTGACCGATAACATCAACCGCACCGTGGCGGAAATCCGCGTGGCGTTCCGCAAAGGTCAGTTGGGTGCTTCGGGCTCTGTGGCCTGGGACTTCAACCACGTCGGCCTGATCGAAGCGTCGCCGGACACCCCGGACGCTGATCCGGAAATGGCGGCTATCGAAGCCGGCGCCCAGGATTTCGAAGACGGCGAAGAAGAGGGCACCACCCTGTTCATCACCGAAACCACCGACCTGGATGCCGTGCAGAAGGCCCTGCCGGAGCAGGGTTTCACAGTGTTGTCGGCCAAGCTGGGCTACATTTCGAAGAACCCGGTGAGTGGTTTGACCGATGAGCAGATGGCCGAAGTCGAAGCCTTCCTGGAAGGGCTGGACAACCATGACGACGTGCAGGATATGTTCGTCGGCCTGGCTGGCTGATTTATCGCGGAATAGAACGCGGTAAAAAATGTGGGAGCGGGCTTGCTCGCGAATGCAATGTGTCAGTCACCCAATCAGTGATTGACACTACGCATTCGCGAGCAAGCCCGCTCCCGCATTTGATCAGTGGTGTGGCAGAGCTTGCAGCAAGGTCTCGATCTCTTCAAAGCCTGGCCGCGCCAACACATCAGGCTGGCAGCAGCGTTTTTGCAGCGCCACCAACGCCTGGTCGTTGAACGGCGTGTCAACCCGCGCCAGCAACTCCCCCAGCAACACCCCAAACGCGCGCACTTCAATACGCTGCAACGCCTGGGTTTCCAAGGTGTCCGCCGTGGCATGGAACGACGCCGCGCCAAAATCCCCGAGCAAGCAATCACCCTCGGCATTCCACAGAATGTTGTGGCCGTACAGGTCGCCATGGGTAATGCCGTGGCGGTGCAGATGGGCCGCCACCGACGCTATGCCGCGCGCCATGCGCAAGGCCACTTGGGGGCTGAAGCGCGTGTCGGGCGCGTAGATATCGCGCGTACAGGACGCCAGGCTCGGCAGTGCGGCAAGGTTGCGATAACTCGGGTCGATCAGGTCCATCACCAGTGCGGCCTGGTCATCGGGATGGCCCACCACGCGGCCTTCCACCTTGATCAGGTTGGGGTGCAGCCCGGCGGCGATGCAGGCCTGCATTTCGTGCAGCGGAGAGCCGTCGCTGGTGATCGTGCCTTTGTACAGTTTGACTGCGACAGACATCCCCCGCGGTCGCCACGCCGCCTTGCGAATGATCCCCGAGGCGCCTTCGCCCAGCACGTCACCCAGTTCCAGTTCCGACCAGGGAATGTTCGGTGTCGCGTCATCGCCCGCCACATCCACGGCCATTTCCACCGGGTTACCGGCATAGGCCAGCCAGGTCAGGCTCGGCAGCGTCAGCAGCCACTGCGGCAGTTGAGTCAGGCGGTTGGCGGCGATGCGGATCAGTTCCAGGTTGTGGCAGTTGGCCAGGCTTTGCGGCAGGTGCGCCAATTGGTTGCCGGCCAACATCAGTTTTTGCAGCAACGGCCGCTCGCCCAATTCGTTGGGCAATTGGCTGATGCAGTTATCCGTGAGGATCAGCCAGCGCAACTGCGGCGGCAGCGCGGCGGCGGGCACGTGGCTGATCCGGTTGGCCTTGAAGCCGATCATGCTCAGCTGTGCGCACTGGCCCAGGCACGCCGGCAGCTCGGTGAAGGCGTTGTCCGAGCAGAACAGCACGCGCAGGTGCGACAGGCGATGCAGGTCGTCGGGCAGGCTGCTCAGGGCGTTGCCCGTGAGGTTGAGGATTTCCAGGGAGTCGGCCAGTTCGAAGATTTCCCGCGGGAATTCGGTCAGCCCGCAGGACAGGTCCAGGCGCGTGATGCCGGCCAGTTGGCCGGCCTTGAGTTGGGCGAGGGTATTCATGAACGGCGCAGTCACTCGGCAAGAGGGCGTAAAAAGGCGCTCATGATACCGGGTGAGGCGCCGGTTGCGGGCAGACGGTTTGCAATTGGTTCAGACGACTCGCGGTGCGAGCCAGGTCGATGGCCTGCCCTTCAAGGGCATGCGCCAAGGGGTGTTGGCCGATCAGCGTCAGGCGTTTGTCCTGGTCGTACAGCACGTCCACCAGGTTGATAAACCGCTGTTGCACGGCGATCGGGCAGTCTGCCAACTGGGGCAGCCCGTCGACAATCCAGTGGTCGAAGTCCTCGCAGAGCAGCAAGTAATCCATCACGGCCGTGAGTTGTTCGCACAGGTCGTTGAAGGTGAACGCGATGGTTGGCGCCTGATGGTGGCGACATATCAGCTGACGATTGCCGACGGTCAGGCTTTGCGCCGGGCAATCGGTGGCGGGCAGCCCGAGCATTTCACGCTGGGCGGGCGTGCCCGGCCAAACATACTGGCCAGCGGTGAAGTGCTGCTCGGCATGCGCTTGGGGCAAGCTGCGAAAATCCTCGGGTGAGCTGACCTCCAGCACGTCCATCCGCGCGGCAATCAGGTCGATTACCGGCTTGAAGCGTTCGTGGTACAGCGGGTTGGGCAGCAGCCCCTCGGGCGCATAGTTTGAGGTCACCAGCACCAGCACGCCGCGCGCAAACAAGGCTTTGAACAGCCGGCTGATAAGCATGGCATCGCCGATATCGTGAACATGGAATTCGTCGAAACACAGCACCCGGCATCCCGCCAACAGCTCATCGAGGGTCACGCCCAGGGCGTCGTCGTGCTCACGGTGCGCAAACATGCCCCGATGCAGGCGGGCAAAAAACGCATGGAAGTGCACGCGCTGTTTGTCGGCAATCGGCAGCGCCTGGAAAAACCCATCGAGCAGCCAGCTTTTGCCGCGCCCCACCGGGCCGTGCAGGTACAGGCTGCGCGTTGCACGGTTGGCGAGCAGGTGCTGGGTCTCGCGGGCGAGGGCGGCAATCGCCCGGGTTTGGCCTGCGCTCAGGGTATAGCCCTATTGCCTGGCCTTGTTTTCAAAGAACGCCGGGATAGGCGAGGGGGCCAGGACGGCGGTTTTTTTGCCCAGCAAACGCTGAATCAGGGGAAGCACAGCCAATGCAAGTCACTCTGTCGTGCGGTGGTCGCCCACTTTAGGGCGCCCGAGGCGATTTGACCAATAGAGAAGCGCGCCGCCAGCTATCTCGAAAAAGCATGGCGAGGGGGTAGTCCTGGGCAAACTGGCGGTTTCTTCTTAAATGGCTAACCTCATACACAGTTGTCACCCCTGTATAAGGAATTGGGGCAGTGAAGGGACGAGCAGTATTGGCAGTCATGGGCGCCATACTCTGTAACACGGTTTACGCTGCGCAACTTCAGGTAGAAGTGCGCATCGACGTGCAACGGGGCTGCCAGCTGGTGGGCATCACCCGCGATGCGGGTATCGAGCAGCTGGGCGTGTTGGACTTTGGCAGCGGCCCGCGTCTGAATGACCCGGCCGGCCCCTTGAGTGCGGCCTTGATCAGCCAGCGCCAGCCGCGCCTGGAATGCAACCCGGACACACCCTATCAAATGCGCGTTGACGGCGGCCTGCATGGCGGCGTCGGCGAAGTGCGCTACCTCAGCGCCGCGACCCCCTCGAGTAAACCTATTCCCTATCGCCTTTACGCCGACGCCGCGCGACGTATTGCCTTGCCCGTGAATGAACCGCTCAGTGGCCGCGTGCCGGACTCGGGCAGCGTCGACTTGCCCTTATATGGCCGCATCGAACCGCTCAAGGACATCCCCGCCGTCGGCCGCTACACCGACCTGCTCAAGGTCACGGTCACATGGTAAGCCGGGGCTGGGCCCTCGTGGCCATGGGCGGCCTGTTGCTGCTGGCAGAAGACGCCCAGGCGGCCGTGGCCGGGCAGATTCATGCGCGGCTGGTGATAACCGCCAGTTGTGAGGTGAGCAAAGGCGCCGCAAGCGCGCCCGTGAGCCCCGCGGGCGGCACGGCAATGCTCGACTTTGGCAGCCAGGGCCCGACCTGGAGCAACCCACTGGGCGCAGCCGTTTCCGATGGCGACAAGGCGCCGCTGTCGGTGTCCTGCAATCCGTCGGTGGTCAGCAGTTTTACCGTGACGATCGACGGCGGCGCGCACGGCGATGGCACCACGCGACGCTTGAGCAACGGGCGTCAGACCATCCCGTATCGGCTGTCGGCCGATCCGCTGGGCCAGAGCACTTACAGCATTGGCCAACAACGCAATTTCGTCGTGACCAAGGGCACACAAGTACCGATCCCGGTATTCGGCTCGGTGGTGGCGAATACCAGGGCCCTACCGGCCGGCATCTACACAGACACCCTGACGGTGACTCTGGATTGGTAAATCATGAGGATGAACATCATGCATGCACTTGTATCGAAAGCAGTTTTTCCATTGATGGCGCTGGTGTGGGTATCGGGTACGCAGGCGGCCACGGTCGCCGGCACCGTCACCGCAACGCTGGTGCTGACCAGCAGCTGCCAGGTCAATGGTGCGGCGGCCACCGGCGGGATGAGCTTCGGTAACCTGAACTTCGGTACGGCCAACAGCCTGTTCACTGAAGCCGACGGCCAGGTGCTGGGCGGCGGCGGTGGCGCGTTGTCGATTCTGTGTTCGGCGGGCACTTCACCGACGCTGACCGTGTCTGCCGGCGCCAACGACGGCAAGTCTGTGGGCGGTGGTCGCGCGCTGTACGACGGTGTGGCCAATTACGTGCCGTATGACCTGTTCACCGACAGTGGCCATTCCAATTTGCTCGCCATCGGTGGGGTGATCAACCTGGCACCCAGCACGGGCGTGGCTCAGGCCGTGAATATTTACGGTAAGGCCAACGGCAAGGCCGGGCTGCCGGCCGGGACTTACACCGACACGGTCAACGTGACGCTGACGTTCTAAGTGCCATGAGCCGGGCAGGGTGGGCGGCGTGTGTGGTGTGCATCGGCTGGGGCATGCCGGTGTCGCTGCTGGCGGTGACCAGTCAGTCGTTCCAGGTCAGCGCGACCATCACCCCTGGATGCCTGGTGGTGGGTGGCGGGACGAACTACGGCAGCCTGGCCTTCGGCACTTATTCGGCCCTGGCGACCAGCACGGCGTCTGTCGCACTCACGGGGGGCGTGACCTTGCAATGTACGCCGGGGGTTGCGCTGAGCATGAGTGTCGATGGCGGTTTGCACAACAACAGCGGTCGGCGGATGCAGCTCAATAGCGGCACTGCTCAAGTGGCTTATCAGCTGTTTCGGGACGCGGCGTTCAGCCAGAGCCTGGGCATCAGCCAAAGCGTGAGCGTGGCCTACACCAACGCAGCCAGTATCACCTTGCCGATTTATGGGCGAGTGCAGTTACCGGGTAATACGCCTGGGGGGACGTACAGCGACACGTTGCAGGTGCAGCTGTCGTGGTAAGGCGATTGGCAATGAGGAGTAAGACTTATGTATGCAGCTTCCCGGCACTGGTGGGCAGCAGGTTTGAGCGCGTTGTGGGCGTTGACGGCAGGGCAGGCGCACGCGGCCAGCTCGGTGCTGATCTGGCCGATTGACCCGGTGCTGGAGGCCGACCAACAGGCCAGCGCCCTGTGGCTGGAAAATCGCGGCACGGAGACCGCCAACCTGCAAATCCGCGTGTTTGCCTGGACCCAGAGCGGTTTTGATGAGCAGTACCAGAACCAGCGCGACGTGATCGGCAGCCCGCCGGTGGCGAAAATCGAGCCGGGGCAGAAACAGCTGGTGCGCCTGACCCGGACCAAAGAGGTGCCGCCGGGCCGGGAACTGGCCTACCGGATCATCATCGATGAAATCCCCCCGGCCGCGCCGCCTGCGGCCCCGGCTGATGGCAAGACGGCCGCTGCGATTCGCTTCCAGATGCGCTATTCGGTGCCGCTGTTCGCCTATGGCCCGGGCCTTTGGAGCAAGGTAGATGGCACCCGCGAGCGCGACCCCAAAAGTGCCGGCAAGCCGGACCTGAGTTGGAAAAAGTTCACAGTGGGTGGGCGCAACTACGTCGAAATGCGCAACCAGGGCGCCGTGCATGCACGCTTGACCGACGCCACGTTCAAACAGGGCGGTCAGCCGCGGCCGCTGGTGGAAGGCCTGATGGGCTATGTGCTGCCGGGCGCAACCATGCGCTGGCCGGTGCCGGAGGGCCTGCCGGCTGATCAGCCGCTGCAGGTGCGAGTCAATGGTGCGACGCAATTGGAGAACCTTGCACCGGGGCGATAAATCAGTGCGGTAGGGCATGGAGCAGCCCCTGGTGTTAACGGATGGAGATGTCCATTGATGGACACAAAGCCTTGGTGAGCCATGAACGGGCGAGAGGTTTATGGCGATCGGTGTGGGTGGTGAGTGGCCTGTCTGGCCTGGTGCTTGCGGCGCCGGGTGTGGCCGCTCCATTGCCGCCCCCTCCCAGCAGTATGGAGGCTGTTGCCGATGCGCAGTTGTTTCTGGAACTGGTGGTCAATCAGATGGATACCGGGCGCGTGGTCGCCGTCAATCAGCGTGCCGGGCAGTTGTTCTTGCCGGCGTCGGTGTTGCAGGAAATCGGCATGAAGCTGCCGGGTGAAGTGCCCGCCGAGGTTGCGCTGGAAAACCTGCCAGGCATGCACACCGATTACGACAGCCAGGGCCAGCGCCTGATGCTCAGCGTGCCACCGGCCTGGTTGCCGGAGCAATTTATCGGCAACCGCAACAATTACCCGCGCACCCAGGCGCTGACCAGCTTTGGCGCGCTGCTCAACTATGACGCCTACCTCAACGACACCGATGACGCCGGCACCTACCTCGGCATCTTCAACGAAGTCAGGTTGTTCGACACCTGGGGCACCTTGTCCAACACCGGCCAGTACCGCACCACGCTTGGCCGGGAGACAGCCGGCGGCAGCCTGGACAACGGCTATCGGCGTTATGACACCACGTGGCGGTTTTCCGACGACGAGCGCCTGCTGACCTATGAGGCCGGCGACGTGATCAGCGGTGCCTTGCCGTGGAGCACCTCGGTGCGTCTTGGCGGTGTGCAGGTGTCGCGCGATTTTGGTGTGCGTCCGGATTTGGTCACCTACCCGCTGCCACAGTTTGCCGGTGAGGCCGCCGTGCCGTCGTCGGTGGACCTGTTTATCAACGGCTACAAAACCAGCAGCGCCGACCTGCAGCCTGGGCCGTACACCCTGACCAACGTGCCGTTCATCAACGGCGCGGGTGAGGCGGTGGTGGTGACCACCGACGCCCTGGGCCGGCAGGTCTCGACCACGGTGCCGTTCTACGTCACGAGTACGCTGTTGCAAAAGGGCTTGTCGGACTTTTCGGTGGCGGCGGGTAACCTGCGCCGCGACTACACCGTGCGCGATTTTGGCTACGGCTCCGGCGTGGCGAGCGGCACGTTTCGGTACGGGCTGTCGGATGCGTTTACCCTGGAAAGCCACGCCGAAGCCGCGGGTGACCTGGCCTTGGGCGGTGTCGGCGGCAACCTGCGCATGGGCAACTTCGGCGTGCTCAATACCGCCGTCAGCCAAAGCCAGTTCGACGGGCGCACAGGCCAGCAACTGAGCCTGGGCTACCAGTACAGCAATCAGCGTTACAGCGTGTCTTATCAACGGGTAGAGCGCCGCGATGAGTACGCCGACCTGAGCCTGGTCGACACGCCCTATGCCAGCCTCAGCAAGCGCAGCCAGCAAGCGACCTTGAGCCTGAACCTCTACGATTTCGGCAGTTTGGGCGTGGGGTATTTCGATGTGCAGGCGGCGGATGATTCTCGCACCCGCCTGGTGAACATGACCTGGAGTAAAGCGCTGTGGCGCAACAGCAGTTTCTACCTGTCGGCCAACCACGAGGTCGGTGACAGCAGTTGGGCAGTGCAGGCCCAAGTGGTGGTGCCCTTCGACATCTACGGCAGCCTCAGCGTGGGCAGCGAACGCAGCAAAACCGGACAAAGCCAGCAGCGCGTCAACTACAGCCGGGCAGTGCCGGCCGAGGGCGGCGTGGGCTTTAACCTGGGTTACGCCAGCGGTGACGGGCCGGCTTATCGGCAGGCCGACCTGACCTGGCGCTTGCAGTCGGTGCAGTTGCAGGCCGGCGTGTATGGCAACCGCGACGCCGAAACCCGCTGGGCGGATGCCAGTGGCTCGCTGGTATGGATGGACCACCACGTGTTCGCAGCCAACCGTGTCGACGATGCGTTTGTGGTGGTGAGCACCGATGGCGTCGGCGGCGTACCGGTGCGCTACGAGAACCAAGTGGTGGGTGAAACCGACCGCAACGGGCACTTGCTGGTGCCGTGGACCAGCGCCTACTACCGGGCCAAATACGAGATCGACCCGCTGAACCTGCCGGCCAACATGCAAGTGCCCAACGTCGAGCAGCGCGTGGCCGTGCGCCGGGGCAGTGGCTACCTACTGGAGTTTCCGGTGCGCCGGGTGCTCGCGGCGAGCATCACCCTGGTCGATGCCCAGCATCAGGACTTGCCCCTGGGCAGCCAGGTGCGACACGAGCAAAGCGGCGCGCTGGCGGTGGTGGGGTGGGACGGGCTGGTCTACCTGGAAAACCTGGCGGCCCACAATACCTTGCAGGTCACCGTCGGCGATGGCCAGACCTGCCAGGCGACGTTCGAACTGGATACCACACAGGAGCAGGTGCCGCTGATCGGGCCACTGGTGTGCCAATGACATAAGGAGTGTGCGTGTGCAGGTCAAGGATTGGCTGTTGCGGTTATTGCTGTTGGCGAGCCTGGGCGTGTCGGTGCAGGTGCAGGCGGTGTGCACGGTGGGCGCCACCGTGCCGGCCAGTTTCGGCACCACGGTGAGTTCTATGACCGTGCGCACCACCTCCCAGCCGAGTTCGACCACCAACGCTGGGTTGAGCTGCACGCCGGCGCTGCTGTCAGTCTTGACCTCCAATGACCATTTCTATGCGACCGTCACCGGCTCCTCGCAAGGCGGCCTGGTCGGGCCGACCGGGGATGTCATCAGCTATACGATCTACGCCAACAACACCACCGCGTTCCCAATGACGCGCGGCACCGCGTTCGATTTTGGCGGCAGTGGTGGCATTGCCGCCTCCCTTGGCCTGGTGTTCGGGCCGGGTACCAAAATTGTGCCGCTGTATTTCGCCACCACCGTCGGCAGTAACGTGGCGGCAGGTGTGTACACCGAAACCCTGAGTATCTTCTGGAACTGGAACTACTGTTCAGGCATTGGCATTGGTGGGATTTGCGCGGGCCGCGAGATCAACAACGGCACGACCACGCTGAATGTGAGCATGACCGTGGTCAATGACTGCCAGATCACTACGCCCGCCATCGCCTTTGGCAGCGCGCCGGTGGTCAGTGCATTTTCCACCGTCAACGGGCAGGCCAGCGTTGCCTGCACCAAGGGCAGCGCCTACACCGTGGGCCTCAGTGACGGGCAGAACCCGGTGAGTGTGGGTGGCCGCCGGCAGATGGTGTCCGCCGGTAACTTCCTTGCTTACGACATCTTCAAGAGTGCCAGCACAACCCGCTGGGGCAGCGTGGGCACGGCGCGTCGGGCCAGTTCAACGGCCGAGGTCAACCCTGGCAACGGCCTGGGCACCGGCAGCCAGGTGTTCAACTACAACGCCAAGGTCTACACCGACCAGACCACGCCGCCGGGCGGCACCTATCTGGACAACGTGGTGCTGGACGTGGGCTTTTAGAACTTCATCATCTGCGTGGTTGGTTGATCCACCGGGCTGACCATCGCGTAGTTGTAGCCGCTGCCGGACCAGTACTCGGCCTGCAAACCATCGGCGCTGCGGCTGCCGCGGGGCAGAAAGCCGTTTTCCGGGCCAGGCGGGCGGATGTAGAAGCTGATGCGCCGGCCCTGCGGGTCTTCGTACAGCACCATCGCGGCAGCGCCCTGCTCAGTGGTGAGCAAGCGCCCGCTGACCGGCTTGAAACCTGCCTGGCTCAAGTCCGGCAGGCGGTGCGCCTGGTTGAAGTAGCGATCCAGCCAGGCCTGCATCGAGCCGCCGTCCTGGGCGTTGTAGTCGGCGGGCATGATGCCGTCCTGGGCAAACAGGCGGAACGCTTGCATGGCGTCGGCCATCGGCAACAGGGCAGGCTGGGTCGCTTCGCGGGCGTGCCAGCCGCCAAAACCGCCCAGGCTGACGGCGATCAACAACACGGCAGCCGTGGCGAAGTGGCGACGCGATTGGTGTTTGATGCGTTGGCGAATCAGCGCCGGGTCCAGCGCGGGGTTGGTCGGTTGTTGCAAGGCCCCGCTCAATGACGCGCGCAGTGCTTGCGCATCCTGTTGCCAGGCATGCACCTGGGCAGCGACGTCGGGGTGGGTCGCCAAGTAGGTTTCAAGCACGCGGCGATCGCTCTCCAGCAGTTGGTGATCGACGTAGGCGTGCAAATCGCGTTCGCTGGGGGGCAGGCTGATCATTTGAGTATCCGCAGGGAAGGGCTGGCAATTTCGCCATCACTGAGTTGGCGCAGGGCCTGGCGCGCCCGGGACAAGCGCGACATGACGGTGCCGACGGGCACCTCAAGGATGACGGCAACCTCCTTGTAGCTTAAGCCTTCGACCGACACCCAGAGCAACAGGGCGCGCTGTTCGGTGTTGAGTTGGTCAAAGGCCTGCAAGGCCGATTGGGCCATCACCGTGCGCTCCACCGAAGGTTGCGCGTCGTCACGGCCGGTGAAGAAGTCGAGCATGCGCGCGTAACGCCGGCTGCGGCGGTGGGCGTCGAGGAATTGCCGGTAAAGAATCGAGAACAGCCACGCGCGCAAGTCGCCTTCGATGCGTTTGTCGGCCCATCGGGTGATTGCGCGTTCCAGGGTCGACTGCACCAGGTCGTCGGCGCTGCTGGTGTTACGGGTCAGGGACACGGCAAAGCGCCGCATCCTGGGGATCAGTTCACGTAACTGTTCGTCGAGTTCATGCATGGGAATCTGGCTGGTCGTTACGCTGGGACTAGAGAGACGTCTGACGTTGAAGGTTATTCCCAAGCCTGAAAAATAAACACAGGGCGTGGGAATAGAGCGGATCGGCGTTCGTCTTAATGCTCCGACCTTATGTTTCACCGCTTAGGCCTCTGGCCCTGGAGTCACTTCATGGTAGATCACTCATCACCGCCCCGTCCTCCGTTGAGTACCGCGAGTCTGATCGCACGGCTCGCCGGTATCGGTGCCGTGGTTGCCGTTGTTGCCGGGGCATTTGCCTACGTCAACGGCACCCTCGACCCACAGCGCCTGCGCCCCAAAACCCTGGTTAATGCCCTGGAAACCAATAACGGACTGCACCCTGGTTTTCGCCGCAACCATGCCAAGGGCGTGTGTGTGGCGGGTTACTTCGAGAGCAGCGCCGAGGCGCGGGCGTATTCCAGTGCCCAGGTGTTCAGCGAAGCGAGAACGCCGGTGATCGGCCGATTTGCCTTGCCCAGTGGCAACCCTTACGCGCCGGACAGCAGTGTGCCGATCCGCAGTTTTGCCTTGCAATTGAGCCAAGCCAACGGCCAGCAATGGCGCACCGGGATGAACAGCATGCCGGTGTTTCCGGTGGGCACGCCTGAAGCCTTTTACCAGATGCTCAAGGCGGGCGCGCCAGACCCGGCCACCGGCAAGCCGAACCCGGCGGGCATGCCGGCGTTTTTTGCCGCGCACCCGGAGACTGCGCCGTTCCTGGCGTGGGTCAAGACGGCCAAGCCGTCGGCCAGCTATGCGACAGAGACCTACAACGGCATCAATGCGTTTTATCTGGTCAGCGCTGACGGCAAACGCCAGGCAGTGCGTTGGGGCGTTGTGCCGCAGAGCCAGGATGCAGCGGGCGATACCGCACCGTCGGGCAGTGACTTTCTTGAAAAAGACCTGGTGCAGCGCCTGGCGTCCGGCCCGCTGCGTTGGCAGCTGAACATGACCCTGGCCAACCCTGGTGACCCGCTGGACGATGCGAGCAAAACCTGGACCGGCGAACACAAGGTGCTCAACGCCGGAACGCTGGTACTGCAGAGCAGCCAGCCGCAAGCGGACGGCGATTGCCGCGATATCAACTTTGATCCGCTGATTTTGCCCAGTGGTATCCAGGCCTCCGACGACCCGCTGCTGGCAGCGCGTTCGGCAGCCTACGCCAGCTCGTACGTGCGTCGTGCCGGTGAAGTCAGCCCGCTGCACAGCGCCCCTCAGGAGTCGAAGCCATGAATGTTCAACCACGCTATTTCGCGCCGCTGGCGCGGGTGCTGCATTGGCTGATGGCGCTGATGGTCATCGCTATGTTGTTTATCGGTGCGGGCATGGCGGCGTCGGTGTCGGAGCGCCATGAGTGGCTGATCCACCTGCATAAGCCACTGGGGATTGCGATTCTGGCGCTGGTGATCGTGCGGCTGGTGGTGCGTTTTTCCACTCGGCAACCGCCGCTGCCTGATGATTTGCCGCTGTGGCAAAGGTTGGCCGCCAAGGCCTCTCATGTGCTGTTGTACGCGTTGATGCTGGTGTTGCCGCTGCTGGGCTGGGCGATGATTTCGGCGGCGGGTGACCCGGTAATGCTCAGCAGTTCAGTGCAGTTGCCGGCGTTGGTGGGGGCGAATGCGCCGTTGTTTGCGGTGTTGCGCAAGGCCCACGGGTATCTGGCGTATCTGCTGTTTCTGACGGTGCTGTTGCACCTGGCGGCGGCGCTGTTTCACGGGTTGATTCGCCGTGACGGCGTGCTGCAAAGCATGACCGGCACCAAGGACTGATGCCGGGGGCGGGACGGTTTAGCGCAGTGCCGTGACGATATCGGCAACCGTGCTCAAGACGTCCTTGCCCAGCTGTTTGGAGCGCTCACCTGACCAACCGGTTTTCGGGTTGGGCGCATCGTCGTTGTCCTTAAAGGGCATCTCCAGGGTCAGCGACAGACAGTCGAATTTCTCTCCGACGGCATTGCAGGCCAGCGTCATGTTGGCCTCGCCCGGCAGGTCGCGGGTGTAACCGTGGGTGGTTTGGAAGTCGCGAGTCAGCGCGCTCAAGTGGCTGCGGAAGTGTTTTTCCAGCGCTTCGAGGCGAGGCGTGTAGCCTGGGTTGCCTTCGCAGCCGGCGGTGAACACGTAGGGGATTTCTTCGTCGCCGTGAATATCGAGAAACAGATCGACGCCGTATTTTTCCATCTGCTGCTGGGCGAACAGCACTTCAGGGCTGATTTCCTGGCTGGCGCTCTGCCAGGCACGGTTGAGGTCCTGGCCCATGGCATTGGTGCGCAAGTGGCCGTGGAAGGCGCCGTCGGGGTTCATGTTGGGGATCAGGTACAGGTCAGCGACGGACAGCAGTTTTTTCAACTCGGCGTCACCGTCCTGTTGCAGGCGTTCTATGACGCCTTCCATGAACCATTCGGCCATGTGCTCGCCGGGGTGCTGCTGGGCGATGATCCAGACCTTGCGCTGGCCCTCGCCACCCTTGCCGCGGCGCAGCAGTTGGATATCTCGGCCTTCAGCACTTTTACCGGTGGCGAGTAACTGGGTGCCGGCGCGGGTCACGGCCTGCTCGATCAAGGCGTCGTGACGTTCGCGGCTGTAGGGTTCGAAGTAGGCGATCCAGGCTTGTTTTTCGCGGGTTTCCAGGCTGATGTGCAATGTTTCGCCATCAAAGCGCGTGGGGACGCGAAACCAGTTGATATGGTCGTAGGACGCCACGGCGTTGTAGCCGCTCCAGGCATTTTTGTAAGAGGACTGACTCGCGTTACTCAGGCGGAAGGTGTGGGTGTGGC
Organism: Pseudomonas sp. MF6747; assembly: GCF_963890955.1. NCBI lineage: Bacteria > Pseudomonadati > Pseudomonadota > Gammaproteobacteria > Pseudomonadales > Pseudomonadaceae > Pseudomonas > Pseudomonas sp. MF6747. Next base: position 93,893 of record NZ_CAWPSZ010000004.1, on the reverse strand, counting down.
CCACGTGCATGCCTTCGGCCTTGAAGTGGAACCACTGGAAGTGTGCGCTGCGGGTGTCGGGTTTGATCGCCAGCAATAACTGATAGGCATCACTCGCATCCAGAACCTGGATGTTGCCACTGTCGAAGTCGGTGCTGATCTTGATGGAGGTCAAGGCCACGGTCATAGTCTGATTGCCTGAATATGAGTGTTGTGGCGGATATCTTACACAGGAGTCAGGCAAAATCTTGATGCAATATTTTTGCACGGAGGAGGGGGCATCATCCTTGACGCAGCAGCAGCTTAGAATCTATGAGATTGATTCTCAAGCGCTATTTCCGAAAGATCGGGGCTAGAGCGCTCGTTCGGCTTTCTTTTGACGATGGTCTTTTGCTACCATGCGCGCCATCAAGCAACACACAGTCTTCATTAGCCTGAAGCCATGCCAGGGAAACTGGCAAAAAAAAGACCCGGCCAAAGAGCCGGGTCAAAAACCGTGATTAGCCTGATGAGGAGATATTCCAAGAGTCCGACCTAAGGTCCCTTGGTCTATCGACTGATCTCGCGATCAGCTGAGCCCAATAATAATCATTATCATTTGCAAGTCAAATGTTTTTATCCGCGGGATAGAAATATTTTGCGTTGTGTCTGTTATGCGCTTGCCTGAGCCACCGGCGACTGCAGCGTCCGCTCCACCATCACCTTCGCCATATCAATCAAATACACCACTGAAAACGCCAGGTCCCGCTGGTTGCCCTGCCGACTGCTTGCCAGTTCGTAGGCCGCCGCTGCCGCGCTGCGTAACAGCTCCGAAGCATGCACCAGTGCATCCTCGTGGCTGACGTTGGGCTTGATGTCGAAGAAACACTCGTCCGGGAGCGGTGCCGACACATCGTCTTTCAAGTAATGATCCAATGCGCGCTGAGCCGCGCCGCTGGTGCGCAGCCCCGACAGTTGTTCGGTTTCAGCGGTGCCGGGCAGTTGATACGGGCGGGTCGTCATGAGGGTGGTTACTCTGAGTGAATGTCGAAAACCTGCGTCCGATACTAATACGAATCGTATTTATGTCATTTGATGGATTACTACAAACTGTTTATTGTCGTGGCCTCTGCACAACGTATTGTCACCGCCCATGGATAACTGGATAGCGTTGGTCAAAGCCAACATGAAAGACCGCAAGGTCACGCAGGATGAACTGGCTGAACGCCTGGGCATGTCCCAGGGTGGCGTGGGCCATTGGCTCAACAAGCGTCGCGTGCCAAGCCTGGCGGACATGAACCGGGTACTCGCCGAGTTAGGGTTGGAGTATCTGGAGGTTGCGCTCGAAATTCGGCCGAAAGCCGATCAGGCGCCGACCCTGGAAAAACACTACAACCCGTATTTTCGCTACCCGGTCAGCGACTGGAAGGGCGTCTGCGAAATACGCGAGGAGCGCCCGGCCTACGGCGCCGCGCGTTTTGAGTTGACCGATTACCACGCCCGGGGCGAAGCCTACTGGCTGCCTGTGACGGGAGATGCGATGACTGCCCCCAGTGGTTTGAGTATTGGCGCAGGCATGTTGATTCTGGTGGACCCGGCCATTGATGCCGAACCCGGCAAACTGGTGGTCGCCCAATGGGCCGACAGCCCCCAGGCGACCTTTCGCCAGTTAATGGAAGAAAGCGGCCAGCGCTACCTGGTGCCGCTCAATCCCACTTATCCCAAGCAGCTGTTTACCGATGACTGCCGAATCCTCGGCGTTGTCGTGCAAGCCACGGCGAAGTTTTAATCCGCTGTTTCCAGCGCCACCAGGGCACTGCCTTCGGCAACCATTTCACCTTCCTGGTAAAACAGCGCCTTGACCACGCCGGCGTGCGGCGCGCGAATGCTGTGCTCCATCTTCATCGCTTCCAGTACCACCAATTGTGTACCGGCTTCGACGGCCTGGCCGACTTCCACCAACACCCGCACGATGCTGCCGTTCATCGGCGCCGTGAGCCCACCCTGATGAGATTGGTTGGCCTCGACCGCTGCAATCGGGTCGAACAGGCTCACTGCATGCATCTCGCCGTCCCAGCGCAGGTACACGCAACCTTCGCCGCGTACCGCCAGATGGGCACGGCGTACGCCGTTGTGCTCAAGCCACAACTGCTCGCCACGTAGCTGCGCAGCGCCTCCACCCAACGTCACCCGTCGATCCTGCGCGCCGCTGCTCAAATGCAGCGAGACCTCGGCAGGCAGACCCGCGCGAAAACCCCGCGTGTCCGCCCACGGCCCATCACCTGGTGGCAGACTCTGCATAAGCGCTGAGCCTGCGGCCTGCCAGAATTCGTCGCTGAATTCGCCCGGCACCGGCAACAACTCAGCCTGGTAGCGCGGAATAAACCCGGTATCCAATTCAGCCGCCGCAAACGCCGGATGGCCGATGATGCGCCGCAAAAAGCCAAGGTTGGTCTTGAGCCCACCCACCGCGAACTCATCGAGCATGCTCAACAAACGCAGGCGCGCCTGTTCACGGTCTTCGCCCCAGGCAATCAGTTTGCCCAGCATCGGGTCGTAGAACGGCGAAACGCTGTCGCCTTGTTCTACCCCGCTGTCGACGCGACGGCCCGGGCCGGGTGCGCTTTCGCGGTACAGCGCGAGGCGCCCGGTGGCCGGCAGAAAATCATTGGCCGGGTCTTCGGCATACAAGCGCACTTCAATCGCGTGCCCGATCAAGGGCACCTGGTCCTGGGTGATCGGCAGCGGCTCGCCGTGGGCGACACGGATCTGCCAGGCCACCAAATCGAGGCCGGTAATCGCCTCGGTCACCGGATGTTCCACCTGCAGCCGCGTGTTCATTTCCATGAAGAAAAACTCGCCACGCGCGTCGAGCAAAAACTCCACCGTGCCCGCGCCCACATAACCGATGGCCTGGGCCGCGCGCACGGCGGCTTCGCCCATGGCTTTGCGCTGCGCAACGCTCAGGCCCGGCGCCGGCGCTTCTTCCACGACCTTTTGATGGCGACGCTGAATCGAGCAGTCGCGCTCATTGAGGTACAAACAGTGGCCATGCTGGTCGGCAAAGACCTGGATTTCCACATGACGCGGCTTGATCAGGTATTTCTCCACCAGCATCTGCCCGTTGCCAAACGACGACAGTGCCTCACGCTGTGCGGAAGCCAGGGCCTCGGCCAGTTGGCTGACGTCCTCGACCACCTTCATGCCCTTGCCGCCGCCCCCCGCAGTGGCTTTGAGCAGCACCGGATAGCCGATGCGCTCACAGGCCGCGCGGAAGGTGTCCAGGTCCTGAGCTTCACCGTGGTAACCCGGCACCAGCGGCACGCCGGCCTTTTCCATCAGCGCCTTGGCGGCCGATTTGCTGCCCATTGCATCAATGGCCGAGGCGGGCGGGCCGAGGAAGATCAACCCGGCCGCTTCAATCGCGCGAGCAAAACCGGCGTTTTCCGATAGAAACCCATACCCGGGATGGATCGCCTGGGCGCCGCTGGCTTGGGCGGCGGCAATCAGCTTGTCGATTTGCAAGTAACTGTCGGTGGCCTTGCTGCCACCCAGGTCGACACGGATGTCTGCCTCGCGGCTGTGGCGCGCATCACGGTCGATGGCGCTGTGTACCGCCACGGTGGTCAGGCCCATGGCCTTGGCGGTGCGCATCACTCGGCAGGCAATTTCGCCGCGGTTGGCCACCAGCACAGTTGTCAGTGGGCTCATGAACGCGGCTCCTGTGCTTGCCAGCTGGGCGGGCGTTTTTGCAGGAAGGCGCGCAAGCCTTCCTGGCCCTCGGCGCTGACGCGAATCCGCGCGATGGCGTTTTCGCAATAGCGGCGCAACGCCGGGGTGAGGGCGCCGTTGCCCACTTCGCGCAACAAGTCCTTGCTGGCGCGCATCGCCGCAGGGCTGTTGAGCAGCAGGTTGGCGATCCAGTGTTCGACGTGCTGATCCAGCTCACCGGCGGGGTAACTTTCTGCCAACAGGCCAATGTCGCGTGCTCGCTGGCCGCCAAAACGCTCAGCGGTCAGGGCATAACGCCGCGCCGCACGTTCGCCGATGGCCTGCACCACGAACGGGCTGATCACCGCCGGAGCCAAGCCGATGCGCGCCTCCGACAGGCAGAACTGCGCGTCATCGGCGCCGATCGCCATGTCGCAGCAACTGATCAAGCCCAGCGCGCCGCCATAGGCCGCGCCCTGCACAACGGCCAGGGTCGGGATTTTCAGCTTGGCCAGGTTGTACATCAACTCCGCCAGCTCGCGGGCGTCGTCCAGGTTGGTGTGGTAGTCCAACTCGGCCGATTGCTGCATCCACGCCAGGTCGGCACCGGCACTGAAGTGCTTGCCGCGCCCGCGCAGCACCACGAAGCGCAGCGACGAATCGCCCTGCACCTGGTCGAGCGCGATGATCAGTTCGCGGATCATTTCGGCGTTGAACGCGTTGTTCTTGGCTTCGCGGCTGAGCCACAGCGTGGCAAAACCACGGCGGTCGGTGATCAGCTCGAGGGTGTTGAAATCGCTCATGGGGTACAGCTCCATTTACATGCGGAACACGCCGAAGCGGCTCGGCTCGATGGGGGCGTTCAGCGAAGCGGACAAGGCCAGGGCCAGCACGTCGCGGGTCTGCAGCGGGTCGATGACGCCGTCATCCCACAAGCGCGCGCTGGAGTAATAGGGATGGCCCTGGGTTTCATACTGGTCGAGGATCGGCTGCTTGATCGCAGCTTCCTCTTCGGCGCTGAAGTCTGCGCCGGCGCGTTCGGCTTGTTCACGCTTGACCTGCACCAGCACGCCGGCCGCCTGTTCGGCACCCATCACGCCGATGCGGGCATTGGGCCACATCCACAAAAAGCGCGGGTCGTAAGCCCGGCCGCACATACCGTAGTTACCGGCACCAAAGCTGCCGCCGATGATCACCGTGAATTTGGGCACCTTGGCACAGGCCACCGCGGTGACCAGCTTGGCGCCGTGCTTGGCGATGCCGCCGGCTTCGTATTTCTGGCCGACCATGAAGCCGGTTATGTTCTGCAAAAACAGCAGCGGAATCCCGCGCTGGCAGGCCAGTTCGATAAAGTGCGCGCCTTTTTGCGCGGCTTCGGCGAACAGAATCCCGTTATTGGCCAAAATCGCAATCGGGTAGCCATGCAGGTGGGCAAAACCACACACCAGCGTGGTGCCAAACAATGCCTTGAATTCATCGAACACCGAGCCGTCGACCAGCCGCGCGATCACTTCGCGCACATCAAACGGCTGCTTGGCATCGGCCGGGATCACGCCGTAAAGCTCTTCGCTGCTGTACAGCGGCGCCACCGGCGGGCGTTGCAGCAACTGGCCCTGTTTGCGCCAGTTGAGGTTGGCCACACTGCGCCGGGCCAGGGCCAGCGCGTGTTCATCGCTGTCGGCATAGTGGTCGGCCACACCGGAGATCTTGCAGTGCACGTCGGCGCCGCCCAGGTCTTCAGCGCTGACCACTTCGCCGGTCGCCGCTTTCACCAGCGGCGGGCCGGCGAGGAAGATGGTCGCCTGCTGACGCACCATAATCGCTTCGTCCGCCATGGCCGGCACATAGGCACCGCCCGCGGTGCACGAGCCCATCACCACCGCAATCTGCGGGATGCCCTGGGCGCTCATGTTTGCCTGATTGAAGAAGATCCGCCCGAAGTGATCGCGATCCGGGAAGACCTCATCCTGACGCGGAAGGTTGGCGCCACCGGAGTCCACCAGGTAAATGCACGGCAGGCGGTTCTGCTCGGCGATGGTCTGCGCGCGCAGGTGTTTTTTTACCGTGAGCGGGTAGTAGGAGCCGCCTTTTACCGTGGCGTCGTTGGCGACGATCATGCATTCGACGCCTTCTACGCGGCCGATCCCGGCAATCACCCCGGCCGCCGGCACGTCTTCGCCGTACACCTGATGGGCCGCCAGTTGGCTCAGTTCAAGGAACGGCGAGCCCGGGTCGAGCAAACGATTGATCCGCTCACGGGGCAGCAGTTTGCCGCGCGACGTGTGCCGCTCCTGAGCCTTGGCGCCACCGCCTTGCTGCACGTGGGCGAGCAGGCTGTGCAGGGCGTCGACCTGTAGGCGCATGGCTGCGCTGTTGTCGGCAAATTCTGCCGAGCGCGGGTTGAGTTGGGTGTGCAAGGTGGCCATGGGCGCTCCTTCAGCGGGTTTCGTTGAAGAGTTCGCGGCCGATCAGCATCCGGCGAATCTCACTGGTGCCGGCGCCGATTTCGTACAGCTTGGCGTCACGCAGCAGGCGCCCGGCGGGGAATTCGTTGATGTAACCGTTACCGCCCAGAATCTGAATGGCGTCCAAGGCCATTTGTGTGGCGCGCTCGGAGCTGAACAGGATGACCCCGGCGGCATCCTTGCGCGTGGTCTCACCGCGCTCGCACGCCTGCGCCACCGCGTAGAGGTAGGCGCGGCCGGCATTGAGCTGGGTGTACATGTCGGCGACCTTGCCTTGGATCAGCTGGAATTCGCCGATGCTCTGGCCGAACTGCTTACGGTCGTGGATGTAGGGCACGATCAGGTCCATGCACGCCTGCATGATGCCGATCGGGCCGCCCGCCAGCACCACGCGTTCGTAGTCCAGGCCGCTCATCAGCACTTTCACGCCGCCATTGAGTGCGCCGAGGATGTTTTCTTCGGGCACCTGCACGTCATCGAAAAAAAGCTCGCAGGTGTTGGAGCCGCGCATGCCGAGCTTGTCGAACTTGTTGCTGCGGCTGAAGCCTTTCCAGTCGCGCTCGACGATAAATGCAGTGATGCCGTGAGGGCCTTTCTCCACGTCGGTCTTGGCGTAGATCACGAAGGTGTTGGCGTCGGGGCCGTTGGTGATCCAGGTCTTGCTGCCGTTGAGCACATAGTGGTCGCCGCGTTTTTCGGCGCGCAGTTTCATTGAGACCACGTCGGAGCCGGCGTTCGGCTCGCTCATGGCGAGGGCGCCGATATGTTCGCCGCTGATCAGCTTCGGCAGGTATTTGAGCTTCTGTTCGTGGCTGCCGTTACGGTTGATCTGGTTGACGCACAGGTTCGAGTGAGCGCCGTAGGACAGCCCGACTGACGCCGAGCCTCGGCTGATTTCTTCAATGGCTACCACGTGGGCCAGGTAGCCCAGGCCGGCGCCGCCGTACTCTTCCGGCACCGTAATGCCGAGCAGGCCCATGTCACCGAACTTGCGCCACATATCGGCGGGGAACAGGTTGTCACTGTCGATTTGAGCCGCGCGGGGCGCGATTTCCTTGGCCACGAAGGACTGCACCTGGTCGCGCAGCATGTCGATGGTTTCGCCGAGGGCGAAGTTCAGGGACGGGTAACTCATGGACAGGCACCTTAATGTGAGCTTTGTTGTTGTGTGGTTAAGCGCCGGGGAGGGCGCTCACCTTTACGTTAACGTAAGCTTGCGTTGCGAGGCTGTCAATCGTAGTTTACGTTTACGTCAAGCAGCCGCCGTCCACCTTACAAAAAAGACAAAAGGGGTCGTTATGGATCAATCGAATCAGAGCTACAGCCGTGGCGCTCAGGACAAGGCCTTGCTGGCCATGACCATAGGCCAGGCCTTCGATAACACGGTCTCGCGCTACCCCGAGGGTGAAGCGTTGGTGGTGCGCCATCAGCAACGCCGCTACACCTGGCGGCAACTGGCCGAGGCGGTTGATTTGCACGCCCGTGCGTTCCTGGCCCTGGGCATGCAAACCGGCGACCGCCTGGGCATCTGGGCGCCCAATTGTGCACAGTGGTGCATCACCCAGATTGCCAGCGCCAAGCTTGGCGTGATCCTGGTCAACATCAACCCGGCTTACCGCAGCAGTGAGCTGGAATACGTGCTCAAGCAGTCCGGTTGCCAATGGCTGGTGTGCGCCGGGTCATTCAAAGGCTCCGATTACCACGCCATGCTGCAGGCACTCAGCCCCAACCTGGGCGCCATGATCAGCCTCGATCCCAACCCACCCCAGGGTTTTTTGTCCTGGTCGCAGCTGGCGGCCCTGGGCGCTGGCGTCCCGCCCGAACAACTGCACAGCCGCCAGGCCAGCCTGCATTTCGACCAGGCCGTGAACATTCAGTACACCTCCGGCACCACCGGGTTTCCCAAGGGCGCCACCCTCAGCCATCACAACATTCTCAACAACGGTTACATGGTTGGCGAAAGCCTGGGCCTCACGGCGCACGACCGGCTGGTGATCCCGGTGCCGTTGTATCACTGCTTTGGCATGGTCATGGGCAACCTTGGCTGCATCACCCACGGCACCACGATGATTTACCCGAATGACGGCTTTGATCCGCTGCTGACCCTCAGCGCCGTCGCCGAAGAGCGCGCCACCGGCCTCTACGGCGTGCCGACCATGTTCATCGCCATCCTCGATCACCCCCGCCGCGGCGAATTCGAGCTGACAAGCTTGCGCACCGGGATCATGGCCGGGGCCACATGCCCTATCGAGGTGATGCGCCGCGTCATCAGCGAACTGCACATGGGTGAAGTGCAGATTGCCTATGGCATGACTGAAACCAGCCCGGTGTCACTGCAAACCGGTGCCAATGATGACCTCGAGCGCCGCGTCACCACCGTGGGCCGCACCCAGCCGCAGTTGGAAAACAAGATCATCGACACCGCCGGCAATACCGTCGCGCGCGGTGAAATCGGCGAGCTGTGTACGCGCGGCTACAGCGTCATGCTCGGCTACTGGAACAACCCCGATGGCACCCGTGACGCCATCGATGACGCGGGCTGGATGCACACCGGCGACCTGGCGACCATGGATGAACACGGTTACGTGTGTATCGCCGGGCGCAACAAGGACATGATCATTCGCGGTGGCGAAAACGTGTACCCGCGCGAGCTCGAAGAGTTTTTCTTCACCCACCCGGCGGTGGCAGATGTGCAAGTCATTGGCATCCCGGATGAGCGTTACGGTGAAGAGATCGTCGCCTGGGTCAAGTTCCATCCGGGCCATCTGGCCAACGAGCTGGAGCTTCAAATCTGGTGCAAGGGGCGCATCGCGCACTTCAAGACGCCCAAGCATTTCAAATTCGTGGAAGAGTTTCCGATGACGGTGACGGGCAAGATCCAGAAATTTCGCATGCGCGAAATCTCGATCGCGGAGCTGAAAAGCCAGCCCAACTGACAACCCTAACCCATCTGGCAGCGGGCTTGCTCGCGACTGCGCAGGGTCAGCCTGCTCATCTGACACTGACACACCGCCTTCGCGAGCAAGCCCGCTCCCAGCTTTTTGATCGGTGCCCGACAAGCATTTGTCGAATCCCGGAAAGCACAAAGGGGACCCGAAGGTCCCCTTTAATTTGTCGTTGCGTGCTCTTTTTTATTATTGAGGGGCGGCCTGTTGTTGTTTTTAGCAGCCGTTACCCTTTACCGCTGTTTTGGGCGACCCCCATCCGGGGTCAAGAGCAAACGTATTTTTTTGAGCGCTGATCTGCTTCTTCGTTACCGATCCAACCAGTGGCAGCTACCTGAGGTAGTTTTATTTTTCTCTAACCGGTTGCGGGTTTCGGCATGCCGTACCCTGCGAAGCACATCTTCTCCAAAAAAATCTGTTAGCTGCGTCTCTGCCGTGTTGTTTTTGTTATGTCAGAGTCGTTTCGTCTTATTTTTATTAGGTTTGGCGCTTTTTATTCTTGTTATGCGATAGAGATAGCAGAAGCCGTGCCAACTTTTTAAATTCCTTATAAATCAATGGCTTGAATTTTTGGTAGGAAAATACCTACGGCGAATGCGACAAAATATGTTCCCGTGTTACTCGATATGTAGCCGTGCGGTAACACATTGTCACAGCCGCTCTACTCAACTGGCGTTACGCGCCTTGGCAACCCGCGACCCGGTAGGCCGGCCAAGCACGCTGCTGATTTGCTGGCCCGCGAGAATCAGCGCCTGCAGGTCGATGCCGGTGTCGATACCCAGGCCGTTGAGCAGGTACACCACGTCTTCCGTCGCCACGTTACCGCTGGCGCCCTTGGCGTAAGGGCAGCCGCCGAGGCCCGCGATGGAGCTGTCGAACACCGTGATCCCTTCCAGCACACTGGCGTAGATATTCGCAATCGCCTGCCCGTAGGTGTCATGGAAGTGCCCGGCCAGCTTGTCCCGTGGCACCTGCGCGCCGACCACCTCAAACAACCGCCGCGTAGCGCCCGCCGTGCCGGTGCCGATGGTGTCGCCCAGGGAAACTTCATAGCAGCCCATGGCATACAACTCGCGTGCGACCGCCGCGACCTGTTCCGGCGCGATGTCACCTTCGTAAGGGCAACCCAACACACACGACACATACCCGCGCACGCTGACGCCGTGCTGCCTGGCCGCCGCCATGATGGGCGCAAAGCGCTCCAGGCTTTCGCTGATGGAGCAGTTGATGTTGCGCTGGGAAAACGCCTCGGACGCGGCCGCAAACACGGCGACTTCCTTTACGCCAGCGGCCACGGCGTCTTCAAAACCTCGCAGGTTCGGTGCGAGTGCGCCGTAGGTCACACCGGGTTTGCGCTGTATTTGCGCAAACACTTGCGCCGACCCGGCCATCTGCGGCACCCACTTGGGCGAGACAAAGCTGCCCACTTCGATATAGCTCAAGCCCGCGTCGGTCAGGGCATCCACCAGTTGGACCTTGTCGGCCACGCTGATGGGCTGGGCTTCGTTCTGCAGGCCGTCGCGCGGGCCGACTTCCACCAGGCGTACGTGTGAGGGGAGGGGCATGATGGCTACCTTATCGTTATTGGCCAACCTGGCTCATGGTCTGCGCCAGGGCCTGGGTGCAGCGCTCTTCGGCGGTGTCCAGTTCCAGCTTCATCTGTTCGATATCCAGCAGTTGTTGCTCAAGCTGCTCACGGCGTTCGGCGATTTTGGCGAGCATGCTGTTGAGCTGGATGTGGTTGCCGCTGCTGGGGTCGTAGAGTTCGATCAGCTCGCGGCACTCGGCCAGGGAAAAACCGATGCGCTTGCCACGCAGGATCAGTTTGAGGCTGACCTTGTCGCGCGCCGAGTAGATGCGCTCCTGGCCCCGGCGTTCCGGGGCCAGCAGGCCTTGTTCTTCATAGAAGCGAATGGCGCGGGTGGTGATGTCGAGCTCGCGCGCGAGGTCGGAGATGCTGTAAGTCGTGCTCATGGGGGCGCTCAAGAAGGTCTTGGCGCTAAGCTAATGTCAGGTTGACGTAAACGTCAAGCTGCCTTTCCAACCTTATGAGCGGGCGTGTTGTGGCGAGCAGGCTTGCCCTGCGTTGGGGGGGACGCGCCCGCAATAAATATTGATTCAATTTTCAGCAAAAACGCGGCGCTGGGGGTTGGGGCTGCTACGCAGCCCAACGCAGGGCAAGCCTGCTCGCCACACAGAGCCTGTTTGCCACAGAGAGCCTGCTAGCCACAAAAGGTCTGCTTGCCACGGGTCAGGCTTGCTTGCCGTCGAGCTTCTTCTCATGCGCCGTGACCTGTTGGCACAACTCAATCATTTGCTCGCGCATCCAGCGGTTGGCCGGGTCCTGGTCGGTGCTTTCGTGCCAGTACAGGTGGGTTTCCACCGGCGGCACGTCATTAACCGGCAGGTTGAACCAGTGCAATTCATGACGGCGGGCGAAGCGCTCGGGCACGGTCATCACCATGTCGGTCTGCTGCAACACTTGCGAGGCCATCAGGTAATGCTGGGAGCGCAGGGCGATCTTGCGCTGGATACCCATCTTGCCCAGCGCCAGGTCCACATGGCCCAGGCCGTTGCGGCGGCTGGAAATATGGATATGCGTCAGCGACAGGTAGTCATCCAGCGTGAATTTGTCCTTGCCCGCCATCGGGTGACCCTTGCGCATGGCGCACACGTAGCGGTCTTCCATCAGCTTGACGTGGCGCACTTGCGGGTCGGTGTTAAGCGGCGCATCCACGGCAAAATCCAGGCGCCCGGCCGCGAGCTCCTTGGTGGTTTCGCGGCGTTTGGACAGGAAACTCTCGATCACCACTGTCGGCGCCAGGCGGCGCAGGCGCTGGAACAACAGCGGCAGAATCACCGCTTCGGTGAGGTCGGTCATGCTGATGCGGTAGGTCTTGGCCGCCTGCTGCGGGTTGAAAATCCGGCTTTCCTGCACCGACACCCGCAGCAACGACAACGCATTGCGCACCGGGCCGATGATGTTCTGCGCCATCGGCGTGGGCACCATGCCTTGGGCCGTGCGCACGAACAGCGGGTCATTGAAGGTTTCGCGCAAGCGCGCCAGCGCGTTGGACACCGCCGGCTGGGTAATGCCGACGATCTGCCCGGCACGGGTCAAGTTGGCTTCGGTGTAGATCGCGTCGAAGACAATAAAGAGGTTGAGGTCGACCTTGCTCAGATTCATTTCGTTGCGCTCTTATTGTTAGGTGGCGATTTGTCAGGTGTTCAGGCGTCGATCATATATCGGTGATGAATGTTAATACACGCCGAGAATAGGCTAGGTAAATTATCAGCGCTGTTCTAGCATCGATTGCATGACCTAAACAACCTCTCAGAGAAGGGAGCTGCTCATGGATTTCGCCTATTCGCCCAAGGTTCAGGAACTGCGTGAACGCGTCACCGCATTCATGGACGCTTACGTTTACCCGGCCGAGCCGGTGTTCGAACGCCAGGTCAGCGAAGGTGATCGCTGGCAGCCCACCGCCATCATGGAAACGCTGAAAGCCAAGGCGAAGGCCGAAGGCCTGTGGAACCTGTTCCTGCCCGAATCGGAACTGGGCGCCGGCCTGACCAATCTCGAATACGCACCACTGGCCGAGATCATGGGCCGCTCGCTGCTGGGCCCGGAGCCGTTCAACTGCTCCGCCCCCGACACCGGCAACATGGAAGTGCTGGTGCGCTACGCCAACGAAGAGCAAAAACAACGCTGGCTCGAGCCGTTGCTGCGCGGCGAGATTCGCTCGGCCTTTGCCATGACCGAGCCGGACGTGGCGTCTTCGGACGCCACCAACATGGCTGCCCGCGCCGAGCGCCAGGGCGATGAGTGGGTGATCAACGGCAAAAAATGGTGGACTTCCGGCGCCTGCGATCCGCGCTGCAAGATTTTGATCTTCATGGGCCTGAGCAACCCGGATGCGCCACGTCATCAGCAGCACTCGATGATCCTGGTGCCAGTGGATGCCCCCGGCGTCAAAATCGTGCGCCCATTGCCGGTCTTCGGTTACGACGACGCCCCGCACGGCCACGCCGAAGTGCTGTTCGACAACGTGCGCGTGCCGTACGAAAACGTACTGCTCGGCGAAGGTCGCGGCTTCGAAATTGCCCAGGGTCGTCTTGGCCCAGGCCGTATCCACCACTGCATGCGCTCCATCGGCATGGCCGAGCGCGCGCTGGAACTGATGTGCAAACGCTCCGTCAGCCGCACCGCGTTCGGTAAACCGTTGGCCCGCCTGGGCGGCAATATCGACAAGATCGCCGACTCACGGATGGAAATCGACATGGCCCGTCTGCTGACGTTAAAAGCGGCGTACATGATGGACACCGTGGGCAACAAAGTTGCGAAAAGCGAAATCGCGCAGATCAAGGTGGTGGCGCCGAACGTGGCGTTGAAGGTCATCGACCGCGCCATCCAGATTCACGGCGGCGCCGGCGTTTCCAACGACTTCCCGCTGGCCTACATGTACGCCATGCAACGCACCTTGCGCCTGGCCGACGGCCCGGATGAAGTGCACCGTGCGGCAATCGGCAAGTTCGAGATCGGCAAGTACGTGCCCAAAGAGCTGATGCGCAGCGGGCAGTAAGTGTGGCGAGCGGGCTCTGCCCCGTGTAGGGCTGCGCAGCAGCCCTAAAACCCTGCGACCGGTTCTGCCTGGAAGCGTGATTATGGGGCTGCTTCGCAGCCCAACGCGGGGCAAGCCCGCTCGCTACGCAGGCGTGCTCGCCAGGCGTCAGTGCACCCAAACCTCCACTCGCCGATTTTTGATCCGGCCCTCATCCGCCGTGTTCGCCGCCACCGGCATCTGCGCGCCGAACCCGAGAATATCGCGCAGCACCACGCCGTTCCTCACCAGTTCGCGGCGCACCGCCATTGCCCGCAATTTCGACAGTAGCGCGGCGCGTTGTGGGTCATTCTTGGCGTCGCCAAACCCTACGAGCGTCACCTGCTTGTCGAGCTTGTCGTGGCTTTTCAGGTACGCCACCACCCGCTGCAGATCCTGGCGTGCCTTGTTGTCGAGGCTGGCGCTGCCCTCTTCGAAGCGAAAATTCACGCTCAATCGCTGGGCCTCACGCGCGATGGCTTGATAGTCCGCAGGCATCGACGGGCGCGGCTCCACGCTGATCGCCTGCACCTGCTGCGCGATAAAACCGTTGGCTGCAACAATCGCCTGGCCTTTGCTGCTCTGGGTGAAGTCCACGAGCGCCTTGGCCCACGGGTTGTGGCTCGATGGCGGCAGGTAAAAGAACAGTCGGCGTGACAGCGGGTAGTCCTCGGTGGCAATCAGACTGTTCAACGGCAACATCGGTTGTGAGTCTCCATCGACGATTGCCACGGCCTTGGCCTGGCGCACATACGGCAGGCCGATGAAGCCGATGCCCTGAGCGTCCTGGCTTACGGCATCGGACAGTTGCTCACTGGACTCAAAACGCTTGGCAGGCGCCAGGGGTTTACCGCGCAGGCGTAGCACCAGTTCCTTAAAGGTGTCGTAGGTGCCGGACTGATCATCCCGGGCATACAAATGAATCGGCCCGCCGATGCCACCCAGTGCCTCCCACGTGTCGACTTCGCCATTGAAAATTTGCGCCAGTTGCTCGGTGTTCAGGGTATTCAACGGGTTTTTCGGGTTAAGGATAATCGCCAGGCCATCAATCGCGATCACTTGCTCAGCCTCGGGGCTTTTCAGGTCGCCCAAGGGTTCAAGGTCCACCAGTTCGCTGTCCTTGATCGGGCGCGACGACGCGGCGAGGTCGGCGCTGAGGTTTTTCAGCGCGGCGAACCCGGTACTGGAGCCGTGGGCCGCCACCTCGATGGTGACCGTCCTGCCTTGGCGGGTCTTGCCGATCACGCGCTGTTCATTGGCGCCGTCGCCCGGTTCACTGTGCACCGCCTGCACGCCCTGGTGTTGCATCATGCCCATGACCAGCGCGGGCCCGAGCGCGGCGCCAATGGTGTTGGAACCCTGGATGCGCAACGCGGGGCCTTGGTCGGGAACGGGCAGGGGAGCGGCAACTGCGTAGAGGGGCAGGATCAACAGAAGCAGAACGCGCAGCATCATGCCGGCACCTTCTTAAGCCAAGGGGAGTGCCGGGAGATTAAGTCAGTAAGGTTTCAACGGTGTGACTGGCACACAACCAACCCAAAGGTGGGGGCTGGCTTGCCTGCGATAGCATCAACCCGGTTTAGCTGGAAAACCTGGGTGCCTGCATCGCCGGCAAGCCAGCTCCCACACGAGCCAGCTCCCACTTTGAGTCGCGTCAGCTCAGTTCCAGCCAGATCGGCGCGTGGTCGGACGGTTTTTCCAGCGCCCGAAGCTCGTAGTCCACGCCGGCATCCTTGACCCGCGGCACCAGGCCGTTGGACGCCATGATCACGTCAATGCGCAGGCCACGCTTAGGCTCATCTTCGAACCCACGGCTGCGGTAATCAAACCAACTGAAGCGGTCGGCCACGTCAGGGTTGAGGTGGCGGAAGCTGTCCACCAGGCCCCAGTTTTTCAGGCGGGCCATCCACTCGCGTTCTTCCGGCAAGAAGCTGCATTTGCCGGTTTTCAGCCAGCGTTTGGCGTTGTCGGCGCCGATACCGATGTCGCAGTCTTGCGGGGAGATGTTGATGTCGCCCATCACCACCAATGCCTGGTCATTGCTGAACTGGCTTTCCAGCAGGTGCTGCAAATCTTCGTAGAAGCGTTTTTTGGCCGGAAACTTGGTCGGGTGGTCGCGGCTTTCGCCCTGGGGGAAGTAACCATTCATGATGGTCACAGGGTTGCCGTTCTCATCGGCGAAGGTGCCCCAGATGAAGCGGCGCTGGGCGTCTTCTTCATCGCTGGCAAAACCTTTGTGCACGCTCAGCGCTTCTTTGCGCGAGAGCAGGGCCACGCCGTAGTGGCCTTTTTGGCCGTGGTAATAAACGTGGTAGCCCAACGCCTGCACTTCGGCCAACGGGAACTGGTCATCATGAACCTTGGTTTCCTGCAGGCCGATCACGTCCGGTTGATGCTTTTCAATCAGCGCCGCCAGCTGATGAGGGCGGGCGCGCAGCCCGTTGATATTGAAGGAGACGATTTTCATGGTCGGCAGTCCAGTCTGGCAAAAGGGCGATGCTAGCCGACAAGTCCGACGGGGGCCAGCGTGGCGGTCGAGCAGATGCACTGCTAATGTCTGGGAACGACTGGTGCTGCGTAGGTTCGTACCCATAAGAACGCCATCTTCTGAATGGCGCCCAGGGAGATTGACTGTATGCCTGACACTTCGACGGCCCTTGCCGAGATCCGCCTGCTCAATAGCGGCTATTCGCGCGAAGCGCGCTCCATGCTCTACCAGGCTTATCGGCATGAGCCGACATTCGCCTACATTTTCGAAGCTGAACGCCCAGGCTATGAACAGCGGGTACGCGCCACGGTGCGTGAGCTGGTCAAGCAGCATTTCTTTCAGAAACTGCCCGCCATCGGCCTGTTCGTCAGCGACCGGCTGATCGGCATTGCCCTGATTGCGCCACCCCAACGGCGCTTGGGCATTACCGAAAGCTGGGCGTGGCAATTGCGCATGTGGTTGAGCACCGGTGTACGCGGCACTCGCCGTTACCTGGAATACCATCATGCGGTGCTGGCGTGCCTGCCGACCGAGTCGGTGCACGTACTGCCGTTGTTGGGCATCCACCCGCAATTTCAGGGCAAGCACTATGGCGAGCAGCTGCTTGAGGCCGTGCACAACTGGTGCGCCGATGACCCGCACTCCTCAGGCGTAGTGCTCGATACCGGCAACTCACGCTACCTGGATTTTTATAAGCGTCAGGGCTATGAGGAAATCGGCGAAGTGGCAATCGGGCCTATCCTGGAACACGTGTTTTTTCACCCCAATCCGCAGTCGTTACATGCTGCAACGGCTTAATGCAGAATTATTCAGACTATTCCGGGTTCAAAGTCTCTCCCCAGCTCGTGTAGCATCCGCGCCTATGAAGCTTCCAGGAAGATTTACCAGCGGCTTGATTCTGCTGTTCACAAGCTGCGGCGCCTTGGCGCAAAGCGAATTGGACGTGCGGATCAAGCCTACAAACGACGCGTTGAAAGCCAACATCGAAGGCTATATCGGCGGGGTAGGCGATCGTGATGAAGAAGCCCTGTTGCGGTTCAGCCGCGGCGCCGAAGAGCAGGCCCGCAAGGCTGCCCAGGCGCTGGGCTACTATCAGCCACAAATCGTCAGTGATGTAAAAGGCGGCAAGAATCCACGCCTGATCCTCACCATCGACCCCGGCGAGCCGGTGCATTTGCGCAACGTGACCCTTCGGGTTGACGGCCAGGCCGCGAGCCTCAAGGCTTTTCGCGTGCCCGACAGCAGCGACCTCAAATCCGGCGCCGTGCTCAACCACGGCCACTACGAAGACGCCAAGCGTCTGATCCAGAACCAGGCCTCGCGCTACGGCTTTTTCAGCGGGCGCTTTACCAGCCAGAAACTCTCGGTTGACCCCAAAGCCGGCGTCGCCGATATCGAACTCATTTACGACAGCGGCCCACGCTACAGCATGGGCAAGGTCAGCTTTGCCGGCGACACGCCGTTTGATGAAGACCTGCTGCAACGCATGGTGCCGTTCAAAAGCGGCGACCCTTACGACTCCGAGCTGATCGCCGAACTCAACCAGAACCTGCAGGCGAGTGGCTTTTTCGAAGCTGTGCGCGTAGACGCAAGCCCCGCCGCCTCGGCCAACGATGTGATCCCGGTGGCGGTGCAACTGGACACCCGCAAGCCGCGCACCATGGGCCTGGGCCTGGGTTACTCGACTGACGTCGGCCCGCGCGGCAAAGCCAACTGGACGCGTCACTGGGTCAACCCACAAGGTCACAGTTATGGCTGGGAAGCCGAGCTGTCGGCGCCGCGCCAGAACGTCGGCCTGTGGTACGACATCCCGCTGGACCCGCCGCTTACCGACAAACTGCGGTTTGCCGGCGGCTACCAGAATGAAGAAATCGCCAATACCGACACCCTGAGTAAATTGCTCACCCTCGGCCCTGAATGGCACAGCAAATTGCCCAGCGGCTGGACGCGAGTCATCTCGCTCAAATATCAGCGCGAAGAATACCGCCTGGGCAATGACTCGGGCCTCAGTAACCTGGTGATGCCGGGGATCAATTATTCCTACCTGCGCAGCGACAACCGCATCGACCCGCACAATGGCTATCGCCTGATGTTCGACGCCAAGGTCGCCAAGGAAGGCCTGGGTTCCGACACCAACCTGCTTTACGGCACTGCCACCATCAAGGGCTTGACCACCTTGTGGGACAACCACCGCTTTCTCGGCCGCGCGCAGTTCGGCGGCAGTGCCACCAATGGCTATAAATCGGTGCCGCCGTCGCTGCGCTTTTTTGCCGGTGGTGACCAGAGCGTGCGTGGCTACGAGTACCAGACGTTGTCGCCCGAAAACGATCGCGGTGACCGCATCGGCGGCCGCTACATGGTGGCGTTGAGTGCCGAATATCAATATTCCATCGCCGAAAAATGGCGGATTGCGACCTTTGTCGACCAAGGCAACTCCTTCAACAGTCTGGACATGCCGAGCCTGAAAACCGGTGTGGGGGTGGGCGTGCGCTGGGTGTCGCCGGTCGGCCCGATTCGCCTCGACCTGGCCCATGCCCTGGAAGATCCGGGCGGCATTCGTTTGCACTTTTCCATGGGGCCTGAGCTGTGATACGTGGTTTGAAAATAGCGGGGCTGGCCATCGTGGCAGTCTTCGCCGTGGTGTTACTGGCACTGTGGGCGGTACTCGGCAGCCAAGCGGGCAGCCGCTGGGCCTTGAGCCAGGTGCCGGGATTGACGGTTGAGAATTTCCAGGGGCATTTGGGTGGCCAATGGCGTGTCGACCACCTGTTGTGGCAGCAAGACACCAGCCGGGTCGAGCTGAATGCGGCGAAGTTCGACTGGTCGCCAGCATGCCTGCTGCGCATGACCCTGTGCATCAACCAGCTGGACGTGGAACAGGTCAGCCTGCAATTTCCACCCAGTACCGATGACAGCAGCAGCGGGCCGATCCAGCTGCCGGAGTTGAAACTGCCGGTGGCGATCCAGTTGGGCGACGTACGCGTCGGTAGCCTGCTGTTCAATGGCAGCGAAGAGCTCAAGGGCTTGCAGCTCGCGGCGCACTGGACCGCCGCGGGCCTGCAGATCGACTCGGTGCACCTGCAACGCGATGACCTGGTGCTGGACCTGGCCGGTCTGCTGCAACCGACCGGCAACTGGCCGCTGAGCGCCACGGGCAACCTGAGCCTGCCGTACGCGCCCGGCGGCGCGCCGTGGAAGGTTGCGCTCAAGGTCGACGGAGACTTGCTCAAGACCCTCAAGCTCGACGCCGACAGCAGTGGCTACCTGCCCGCCAAACTCAGCGGTGAGCTGCAACCTTTGGTGGAGAACCTGCCCGCGCAATTGCACATCAGCGCCGACGGCTTCAAACCCAGCGCCGACTTGCCCGACACCCTGCAACTCAATCAACTGGACCTTACCGCCAAGGGCGACCTGAGCAGCGGTTATCAACTGCTGGGCAAGGCCGTGCTGCCAGCGGAAAAAGGCCCGGTGGACCTGCTGCTGCAGGGCAAGGTTGACGCCAAGGGCGCGCAGATCGCGGGCCTGGATTTGAATGCGGGCGACCAGAAAAGCCTCAAGCTCAGCGCCAATCTGGACTGGCAACAGGGCTTCAGCGCCGACGCCAGGATCGATTGGCTGGATTTTCCCTGGCACCGCCTCTACCCATTGATTGATGAGCCGCAGTTCGCGCTGCATACGCTCAACGGCGAGATTTCCTACAAAGACGGCAATTACCTCGGCAACCTCAAGGCCGACCTCGACGGCCCGGCGGGCAAATTCAATGTGGTCACGCCGTTCAGTGGCGACCTCAAGCAACTCTTCCTGCCCGAACTGAAATTGACAGCCGGCCAAGGCAAGGCTGAAGGCCACCTGAGTCTGCAGTTTGCCGACGGCATTGCCTGGGACACCGCGCTGGACCTGTCGGCGCTGAACCCGGCGTACTGGGTCGCGGAGCTGCCGGGCACGTTGGCCGGGCCGCTGCGCAGCAAGGGCGAGTTCAAACATGAACAACTCAAGCTCAACGCCGACCTCGACCTCAAGGGCCGCTTGCGCGGGCAGACTGCCGTGCTGGCCGCCAAGGCGCAAGGCGCAGGTGAGCAATGGACCCTGGCCAACCTTGACATTCGCCTGGGTGATAACCGCATCAACGGTAGCGGCAGCCTGCAGCAACGTGTGGCCGGGCAGATCGATATCAAGCTGATGCGCCTGGCCCAGCTGTGGCCGCAACTGCGCGGGCAGATTAACGGGCGTGTCGATGTGGCCGGTACGTTGCAGGCGCCGCAAGGCAAACTCGACCTTAAAGGCCAGCAACTGGCGTTCGCCGACAATCAACTGCAAAACCTCACCCTGGACGCCACGCTCGACAACGCCCAGCGCGCGAAGATCGACCTCAAGGGCAGTGGCATCCAGGCCGGTGACACCCAGGTCGGCACCCTGACCGCCAGCGCTCAAGGTGATATCAAGCGCCAGAAAGTCCAGCTGGACCTGGCCGGGCCGCTCGTCAAGCTGGGCCTGGCACTCGATGGCGACCTCGACAAAGGTAACTGGCGCGGGCGCCTGGCCAGCGGTGACGTTCAAGCCGGTGGCCAGGACTGGAAGCTGCAAGCCCCGGCCAGGATCGAACGCCTGGCGGACGGCAAGCTGACCTTTGCGGCGCATTGCTGGGTGTCCGGCCCTGCCAGCCTGTGCGGTGAAGATCAGCGCCTGATGCCTGAGCCGAAGTTGCGTTACCACCTCAAGCAATTCCCCATCGACAGTCTGGCTGCCTTCCTGCCCAAGGATTTCGCCTGGCAAGGCAAGCTCAACGCCGACGTGCAGCTCGACCTGCCCGCCAGCGGCCCTAAAGGCGTGATCGCGGTGGATGCCAGCGGTGGCACGCTGCGCGTCAAGGACAAGGCCCAGTGGGTGGATTTCCCCTACGACACCCTGAAGCTGGAAACCACCCTTAACCCTAAACGCATCGACACTCAGCTGACCTTCCGCGGCGGCAAGCTCGGTGAGTTGCTGGTGCAGGCGCAGATCAACCCGCTGCCCAACAACAAGCCGATCACCGGTAATTTCAGCCTCAACGGCCTGGACCTCGCCGTGGCCCGACCGTTTGTGCCGATGGTGGACAAACTCACGGGCAAGCTCAACGGCAACGGGCGTATCTCCGGTGGTTTGCTGGCACCGCAGGTCAACGGCAACGTGAATCTGGTGGGCGGTGAAGTCTCCGGGCCCGAGTTGCCGATCAGCCTCGAAGGCTTGAACGTGCAAGCACTGATTGCCGGCGAAAGCGTGCAGTTGAATGGCGCGTGGCGCAGCGGCAAGGCCGGGCAGGGCAGCCTCAAGGGGCAGATCGACTGGGGCCAGGCGCTGGTGGTGGACCTCAGCCTGCAAGGCGCGCAACTGCCGGTCACGGTTGAGCCTTACGCCAAGCTGGAAGTGGCGCCGGACCTGAAAATCAGCCTGAAAAACGACAAGCTGGCGATTGCCGGCAAGGTGCACATCCCGCGTGGCGACATCACCGTGCGTGAATTGCCGCCGTCCACCGTCAAGGTCTCCGATGACACGGTGATCGTCGGCAGCCAGACCGCCCAGGGCAAGCCGCCGATGGCGATGGCCATGGACATCGACGTGGTGGTGGGCGAAGACCAGCTCAACTTTGCGGGCTTCGGGCTCACCGCCAAAGTGCAGGGCCATGTGCACATCGGCGACAGCATGGACACCCGTGGCGAGCTGTGGCTCAACGACGGCCGCTACCGTGCCTACGGGCAGCGGCTTGACGTGCGCCGCGCGCGGCTGTTGTTTGCAGGGCCACTGGACCAACCGTTCCTGGATGTCGAGGCCGTGCGCGTCGTTACCGAACCGTCCAGAACGGTGACGGCCGGTATTCGCTTGAGCGGCAGCGCCGAGCAGCCGACCACGCAGATCTTCTCCGAGCCCACCATGCCTCAGGAGGATGCGCTCTCGTATCTGGTGCTGGGGCGTTCGCGCAACAACACCGGCGAAGACAACAACATGCTGGCCGAGGCCGCCCTGGGGTTGGGGTTGATGGGCAGCGCCGGGGTCACCTCGGATATCGCCAACCAGCTGGGCATTCAGGACTTCGACCTCGACACCCAGGGCACCGGCAATAACACCGCCGTGGTGGCCAGCGGCAAGATCACCGAAAAACTCAGCCTGCGGTATGGGGTCGGGGTGTTCGAACCGGCCAGTACGATTGCCTTGCGCTACCTGCTGAGCAAGAAGGTGTACCTGGAAGTGGCCAGTGGCGTGGCCAGTTCACTGGATATCTTCTACAAGCGCGATTTCTAAACCTTCACGCACAAACAGGGTGGGAGCTGGCTTGCCGGCGATGGCGGTCCATCAGTCGATGATTTATTGACTGACAGGCCGGCATCGCCGGTAAGCCCGCTCCCACATTTGTTTGCGGTGCAGCCCACCTCTCGGTCAATTAGCAAGCAAACTAATAATTCCATTTGACATTCGCTGCCTAAGCAGTAACATCTTGTCATACATTCACTGCCTAGGCAGTAATAAGGTGACTTTCGATGACCCACTTCACCCCTGACAGCTTTCGCAACTGCCACCTCGGCCTGTTGCTGGGCCGCGCCGCGCTGCTCAAGGACCGCATTATCGACACGCACATGGAACCGCATGGCGTCACCGCCGCGCAGTTCAAGGTGTTGATCATCATTGCCCAGTATGAGGTCGACACGCCCGCCGAGCTGTGTCGCAACCTGTCGCTGGACAGCGGCTCCATGACCCGCATGCTCGACCGCCTGGAGCAAAAGGGCCTGCTGGCGCGCAAGCGTTCCGAGCAGGACCGGCGCCAGGTGCAGTTGGTACTGACCGAAGACGGCCAGCGCCTGGCAGACATGCTGCCGCACATCGGCGCGCAGTCGATGAATGAGCTGGCCGGCGCCCTGCAGCCCGGCGAGTTGCAAACCCTGGAAAAAATCCTCACGAAAATTCTGGTAGCTGCCGGTGACGCCATCGTCATCCAGCGGGTAGGTAATCAATGAACACACGCGCACTTAGCCTGGTGCTGGTGGCGATGAGCATGGCCGGTTGTGCCAACTTCAGCGGCCTCGACACCCAGGGCCAACGCCTCGACGCCAACACGTTGCAAACCGGCAAGTCCCTCAGTGGCGTGACCTTGTCCAGCGCCGCTTGGCCGACGGCCGATTGGTGGAAGAGCCTCGGCGACCCGCAGTTGGACGGCTTGATCCATGAAGCCCTGCAAAACAGCCCTGACATGCAAGTCGCCAGCGCCCGTGCCCACCAGGCGCAGGCCGCTGCCTACGCCGCCGATGCCGCCCGCATGCCGACCCTGGATGCCAGCGCCGGCGTGAGCCGTTCGCGTCTGGCCAAGGATCAGGACCCGCTGGGGCAGGGCGATGCCTACGCCACCGTGCGTAACATCGGCGCCAGCTTCAACTACAACTTTGACCTGTGGGGTGGCCAGCGCGCCGCCTGGGAAGCTGCGTTGGGCCAGGCGCGTGCCGCCGAAGTCGATCAGCAAGCCGCGCGCCTGACCCTGGCCGCCAACGTGGCCAAGGCCTACAGCGACCTGGGCCAGGCGCACATCGTGCGAGACCTGGCCGCCGACGACCTCAAGCGCACCCGTCAGATGCTCGACCTGAGCAAGCGCCGCCTGAGTTCCGGCATCGACAGCCAGTACCAGTACCAGCAGACCGAAAGCCTGGAAGCCAGCTCTGAGTCGCAATTGATCGATGCAGAAAAACAGCTGCAAAGCGCCAAGATCGCCCTGGCCGTATTGCTTGGCAAAGGCCCCGACCGTGGCAGCGAGCTGACCCGCCCGAACGTGCTCAAACCCAGCGCCGTTGCCGTGCCTTCTGTGCTGCCGGCCGAGTTGCTGGGCCGTCGCCCGGACTTGATCGCTGCACGTTGGCGCGTCGAAGCCGCGAGCAAGAACATTGCCGCGAGCAAAACCCGCTTCTACCCCAACCTCAACCTGAGCGCGAGCGCCGGGGCCGAGTCGTTGTTGGGCGACGCGATGTTTGGCTCGGCCAGCCGTTTCTTCAGCATTGCGCCGACAATCTCGTTGCCGATCTTCGACGGTGGCCGCCTGCGCGCCGACCTCGATGCCCGCGACGCCGATTACGACCTGGCGGTGGCCCAGTACAACAAAACCCTGGTGCAAGCCTTGGGTGATATTGGCAACACCCTTTCGCAATTGCGCGATACCGGTCGGCAGATCCAGGCCCAGCAACACGCCGCGGACATTGCCCAGCAGTCCTACGACACCGGGGTTCAGCGCTACAGCTCGGGGATCGGGAATTACCTGGATGTACTCAGCATCGAGCAGCAATTGCTGCAGGCCCAGCGTCAGTTGGCGGCCTTGAATGCTGCGCAGATCGATCTGTCGATTCAATTGATGCAAGCCCTGGGTGGCGGGTACAACGCCGATAACGTGGCCGCAACCACCCCAGCTACACGCACGGAATAATTTGAGGTATTTGTCATGGCCACTGCCGAAAGCAACAACGCAACAGAGCAACCCAAAGAGCAGCAGAAAGACAGCAACCCACGCAAACGCAAAATCATGCTGATCGGCCTGGCGCTGATCGTGATTCTCGGCGTGATCGGCGTGTGGGCCTGGTATGAGCTTTACGGGCGCTTCAACGAGAGCACCGACGATGCCTATGTGAACGGCAACGTGGTGGAAATCACCCCGCTGGTCACTGGCACCGTGGTCAGCATCGGTGCCGACGACGGCGACCTGGTCCACGAAGGCCAGGTGCTGATCAACTTCGACCCCAATGACGCCGCTGTCGGCCTGCAAAGTGCCCAGGCCAACCTCGCGCGCACCGTGCGCCAGGTACGGGGCTTGTACAGCAACGTTGATGGCATGAAAGCCCAGGTGCTGGCGCAGCAAGCCAACGTGCAAAAGGCCCAGGACAATTACAACCGTCGTAAGAACCTTGCCGCCGGCGGCGCGATCTCTCAGGAAGAACTGTCCCACGCCCGTGACGACCTGACCTCGGCGCAAAGCGCCCTGGCCAACGTGCAGCAACAGTTCAAGACCTCCAGCGCGCTGGTGGACGACACGGTGATTTCGTCCCACCCGGACGTGCAGGCCGCCGCCGCGCAACTGCGCCAGGCGTACTTGACCAACGCCCGCAGCACCTTGATTGCACCCGTAACCGGCTATGTGGCCAAGCGCACGGTGCAATTGGGTCAGCGCGTGCAGCCGGGTACCGCGTTGATGGCGGTGATCCCGCTGAACCAGTTGTGGATCGACGCCAACTTCAAGGAAACCCAGCTGCGCGATATGCGTATCGGCCAGCCGGTGGACATCGAGTCGGATATCTACGGCAGTGACGTGAAGTACAGCGGCACCGTGGACAGCCTGGGCGCCGGTACCGGCAGCGCGTTTGCCTTGCTGCCGGCGCAGAACGCCACCGGTAACTGGATCAAGATCGTGCAACGGGTGCCCGTGCGTATTCACATCAACGCCGACGAGCTGGCCAAGCACCCGCTGCGTGTGGGCTTGAGCACCGTGGTCAACGTGGACCTGCACGACAAGAGCGGCCCGGTACTGGCGCAACAGGCGCCGCAAAAGGCCTCGTTCACCACCAACGTGTACGACCGCCAATTGGCCGAAGCCGATGCCATGATCACTCAGCTGATCCATGACAACAGCCTCGCCGCGCCCAAGGCTGTGCAACGCTGATGAGCAATAACGCCTCGTTCACGCCACCCAGCCTGTTGATGGCCACTATTGGCCTGTCGCTGGCGACCTTTATGCAGGTGCTCGACACCACGATCGCCAACGTGGCCTTGCCGACCATTTCCGGCAACCTCGGCGTGAGTTCGGAGCAGGGCACCTGGGTGATCACCTCGTTTGCGGTGAGCAACGCGATTGCCTTGCCGCTGACCGGCTGGTTGAGCCGGCGCTTTGGCGAGGTGAAGCTGTTTTTGTGGGCGACCATCCTGTTTGTGCTGGCCTCGTTCCTCTGCGGTATTTCCACCTCGATGCCTGAGCTGATCGGCTTTCGGGTGCTGCAGGGCCTGGTGGCCGGGCCGCTGTACCCGATGACTCAAACGTTGCTGATCGCGGTCTACCCGCCGGCGAGGCGCGGTATGGCCCTGGCGCTGCTGGCGATGGTCACGGTGGTGGCGCCGATTGCCGGCCCGATCCTTGGCGGCTGGATTACCGACAGCTACAGCTGGCCGTGGATCTTCTTTATCAACGTGCCCATCGGCATCTTTGCGGTGCTGGTGGTGCGTTCGCAGTTGAAGAAACGTCCGGTGGTCACCAGTTACCAGCCGATGGATTACGTCGGGCTGCTGAGCCTGATCGTCGGTGTCGGCGCGTTGCAGATCATCCTCGACAAGGGCAATGACCTGGACTGGTTCGAATCCAACTTCATCATCATCGGTGCCGTGATTTCGGCGATAGCTCTGGCGGTGTTCGTCATCTGGGAAATGACCGACAAGCACCCGGTGGTCAACCTGCGGTTGTTTGCCTACCGCAACTTCCGCATCGGCACCATTGTGCTGGTGCTGGGTTATGCAGGGTTCTTCGGCATCAACCTGATCCTGCCGCAATGGCTGCAAACCCAGATGGGCTACACCGCCACCTGGGCGGGCCTGGCGGTGGCGCCGATCGGGATTCTGCCGGTGTTGATGTCGCCGTTCGTGGGCAAGTATGCGAACAAGTTCGACCTGCGTTTGCTGGCCGGGCTGGCGTTCCTGGCGATTGGCCTGAGTTGCTTCATGCGTGCCGGCTTTACCAATGAAGTCGACTTCACGCACATCGCCCTGGTGCAGCTGTTCATGGGCATTGGCGTGGCGCTGTTCTTCATGCCGACCTTGAGCATCCTGATGTCCGACCTGCCGCCGGCGCAAATCGCCGACGGCGCGGGCCTGGCGACCTTCCTGCGGACCCTGGGCGGCAGTTTTGCGGCCTCGCTGACCACCTGGATCTGGATTCGCCGGGCGGACCAGCACCATGCCTACATGAGCGAGAACATCACCACCTACGACTCGGCCACCCGTGACGCCTTGCAGGCACTCGGCGGGGCAGGGCACAAGGCCTATGCGCAGCTGGATCAGATCCTCACCAGCCAGGCGTACATGATGTCCACCGTGGATTACTTCACGCTGCTGGGGTGGATGTTCATGGGCTTGATCGTGATTGTGTGGCTGGCGAAACCACCGTTTGCGGCGAAGGCCGGGCCGGAGGCTTCGGGGCACTGATTCGAGGTTGTACGCGGTCAAAAAGGTGGGAGCGGGCTTGCTCGCGAAGGCGGTGGTTCAGTCGATACTTGAGTTGACTGACACGCCGCCTTCGCGAGCAAGCCCGCTCCCACATTTGGATCTCTGTTCACATTGGGTCGGTGGTGTCTGAGAATCAGGCGCCAGGCAGCGCCAGCTGCGGATTAACGAAGTCAAATGCCGCCAGCGCAAACCCTTGCTCGTCCACCTGCAACGCCCAGCCCTGCTTGTCCCAATCCCCCAGCACAATGCGCTTGGCCGCCTGATCACCAATCTGCAACTTATGGATTGCCGGGCGGTGCGTATGGCCGTGGACCAGGGTGCGCACGCCAAACTGCTGCATCACCCGCGGCACTTCCTCGGGCGTCACATCGACAATGTCGTTGGCTTTCATGCGTGTCTGCGCGCGGCTTTCACTGCGCAGCTTGCGCGCCAGCTTGTGGCGGATGCGCAATGGCAGGTGCCGCAGGATAAACAGCACAATCGGGTTACGCAGGATGCGCCGCAGCTTCATGTAGCCAACGTCGCGGGTGCACAGGCTGTCGCCGTGCATCAACAGCACAGGCTCACCGTAGAGCTGCACGACACTCGGGTCCTTGAGCAAGGTGGCACCTGCGGCTTTGCAGAACGCCTTGCCGATCAGGAAATCGCGGTTGCCGTGCATGATGAAAATCGGGGTGCCGCTGTCGCTCAGCTCACGCAATGCTGCGCAAATCGAGCGCTGGAAAGGTGTCATCCCATCGTCGCCAATCCAGGCTTCAAAGAAGTCGCCCAGAATGTACAACGCCTGGGCGCCTCGGGCGCGGCCGTGGAGCAAAGCCAGAAACGCCCGGGTGATGTCCGGGCGCTCCTCTTCCAGATGCAAATCTGAAATCAGCAGTATCACCCAACGATCTCGGCTTTCTCGACGATAACGTCTTCTACCGGAACGTCCTGGTGACCGGCTTTACCGGTGGTCTGCACGGCTTTGATCTTGTCGACGACGTCCTGGCCTTCGGTCACTTTACCGAATACCGCGTAGCCCCAACCCTGCACGTTCTTGCCGCTGTGGTTCAGGAAGGCGTTGTCGGCGACGTTGATGAAGAACTGCGCGGAGGCCGAATGCGGCTCCATGGTACGGGCCATGGCGACGGTGTACTTGTCGTTGGAAAGGCCGTTGTCCGCTTCGTTCTGGATGCTTGGGCGCTTGTCTTTCTTTTCTTTCATGCCAGGCTCGAAACCGCCGCCCTGGACCATGAAGTTACCGATGACACGGTGGAAAACGGTGTTTTCGTAGTGGCCGGCTTTAACGTATTCGATGAAGTTGGCGACGGTGATCGGCGCTTTCTCGGCGTTCAGCTCGATGACGATGTCACCGTGGTTGGTGGTCAGTTTGACTTGAGTCATGTTCACTACTCTTTTCAGGGAATTCGTGGGTTTGGACGCCTGAGCGCCTCACCTGATTGGCTAAACAGAGGCCAAGGCGCGCAGTTTAGCGTGACCTGCAGGAATTTCGAGGTGGTTTTTTACCGCCGATGCATTAAATGCAGCAGTTTTCGACCACGCTCTGTCAGCGGCTTGACAGCTTCGGCTATCATAAGCCCTTTGTTTTATCGGCCCCACTTCTGGCCAAGCACTTCGTCTGTTCAAGGATCCTATGAGCAAGCCCACTGTCGACCCTACCTCGAATTCCAAGGCCGGACCTGCCGTCCCGGTCAATTTCCTGCGCCCGATCATCCAGGCGGACCTGGATTCGGGCAAGCACACGCAGATCGTCACCCGTTTCCCGCCTGAGCCCAACGGTTACCTGCACATCGGCCACGCCAAGTCGATCTGTGTGAACTTCGGCCTGGCCCAGGAGTTCGGTGGCGTCACGCACCTGCGTTTCGACGACACCAACCCGGCCAAGGAAGACCAGGAATACATCGACGCCATCGAAAGCGACATCAAGTGGCTGGGCTTCGAGTGGTCCGGTGAAGTGCGCTATGCCTCCAAGTATTTCGACCAGTTGTTCGACTGGGCCGTCGAGCTGATCAAGGCCGGCAAGGCTTACGTCGACGACCTGACCCCGGAGCAAGCCAAGGAATACCGCGGCAGCCTGACCGAGCCGGGCAAGAACAGCCCGTTCCGCGACCGTTCGGTCGAAGAGAACCTGGACTGGTTCAACCGCATGCGCGCCGGTGAGTTCCCGGACGGCGCCCGCGTGCTGCGCGCCAAGATCGACATGGCCTCGCCGAACATGAACCTGCGCGACCCGATTATGTACCGCATCCGCCACGCCCATCACCATCAGACCGGTGACAAGTGGTGCATCTACCCGAACTACGACTTCACCCACGGTCAGTCGGACGCCATCGAAGGCATCACCCACTCGATCTGCACCCTGGAGTTCGAAAGCCACCGCCCGCTGTACGAGTGGTTCCTCGACAGCCTGCCGGTGCCAGCGCACCCGCGTCAGTACGAATTCAGCCGCCTTAACCTGAACTACACCATCACCAGCAAGCGCAAGCTCAAGCAGCTGGTCGATGAAAAGCATGTGCATGGCTGGGACGACCCGCGCATGTCGACGCTGTCGGGCTTTCGTCGTCGCGGTTATACCCCGGCGTCGATCCGTAATTTCTGCGAGATGGTTGGCACCAACCGCTCCGACGGCGTGGTCGACTACGGCATGCTCGAGTTCAGCATCCGTCAGGACCTCGACGCCAACGCACCGCGCGCCATGTGCGTGCTGCGTCCGTTGAAAGTGGTGATTACCAACTACCCGGAAGGCAAGGTCGACAACCTCGAACTGCCGCGTCATCCGCAAAAAGAAGAACTCGGCGTGCGCAAGCTGCCGTTCGCCCGCGAAATCTACATCGACCGCGATGACTTCATGGAAGAGCCGCCAAAAGGCTACAAGCGCCTGGAGCCGAATGGCGAAGTGCGTCTGCGCGGCAGCTACGTGATCCGCGCCGATGAAGCGATCAAGGACGCCGATGGCAACATCGTCGAACTGCGTTGCTCCTACGACCCCGAAACCCTGGGCAAGAACCCGGAAGGCCGTAAGGTCAAAGGCGTGGTCCACTGGGTGCCGGCGGCTGCCAGCATCGAATGCGAAGTGCGTTTGTACGATCGTCTGTTCCGTTCGCCGAACCCTGAAAAGGCTGAAGACAGCGCGAGCTTCCTGGACAACATCAACCCTGATTCCCTGCAAGTGCTCACCGGTTGTCGTGCCGAGCCATCGCTTGGCGACGCACAGCCGGAAGACCGTTTCCAGTTCGAGCGCGAAGGTTACTTCTGCGCAGATATCAAGGACTCGAAACCTGGTCAGCCGGTATTCAACCGTACCGTGACCCTGCGTGATTCGTGGGGCCAGTGATGCAGCCGTGAGCGGCTTTGCATACAGAGAAAAGGACGCATCGTGCTAACGATCTACAACACACTGAGCAAGACCAAAGAAGTCTTCAAGCCGCTGGATGGCAACAAGGTGCGCATGTACGTGTGCGGCATGACCGTGTACGACTACTGCCACATCGGCCACGGCCGCAGCATGGTTGCCTTCGACCTGGTGACCCGCTGGTTGCGTTTCAGCGGCTATGACTTGACCTATGTGCGCAATATCACCGACATCGACGACAAGATCATCAACCGTGCCAACGAAAACGGCGAGTCGTTTGACGCGCTGACCGAACGCATGATTGCTGCCATGCACGAGGACGAGGCGCGCCTCAACATCCTCAAGCCGGACATGGAACCGCGCGCCACGGACCACATCCCGGGCATGCACGCGATGATCCAGACCCTGATCGACAAGGGTTATGCCTACGCTCCCGGCAATGGCGACGTGTACTACCGCGTGGCCAAGTTCATGGGCTACGGCAAGCTGTCGCGCAAGAAAATCGAAGACCTGCGCATCGGCGCACGCATCGAAGTCGACGAAGCCAAGCAAGACCCGCTCGACTTCGTGCTGTGGAAAGGCACCAAGCCCGGCGAGCCGAGCTGGGAGTCGCCATGGGGCGCCGGGCGTCCGGGCTGGCACATCGAGTGCTCGGTGATGTCCACCTGCTGCCTGGGCGAGACTTTCGACATTCATGGCGGCGGTAGCGACCTCGAGTTCCCGCACCACGAAAACGAAATCGCCCAAAGCGAAGCCGCCACCGGCAAGACGTACGCCAACGCCTGGATGCACTGCGGCATGATCCGCATCAATGGCGAGAAGATGTCCAAGTCCTTGAACAACTTCTTCACCATCCGCGACGTGCTGGAAAAGTACCACCCGGAAGTGGTGCGTTACCTGCTGGTGTCCAGCCACTACCGCAGCGCCATCAACTACTCGGAAGACAACCTCAAGGACGCCAAAGGCGCCCTGGAGCGTTTCTACCACGCGTTGAAAGGCCTGCCAGCCGTGGCGCCTGCCGGCGGTGAAGCGTTCGTGGCACGGTTTACCGAAGTGATGAACGACGACTTCGGCACGCCGGAAGCCTGCGCGGTGCTGTTCGAGATGGTGCGTGAGATCAACCGCTTGCGCGAGACCGATCTGGAAGCAGCGGCCGGGCTGGCTGCACGCTTGAAAGAGCTGGCCAGCGTGCTGGGTGTGCTGCAGATGGAAGCCGATGACTTCCTGCAAGCCGGCGCTGAAGGGCGTGTGGATGCGGCGCAAGTGGATGCGCTGATTCAGGCGCGTCTGGCTGCGCGGGCTAACAAAGACTGGGCGGAATCCGACCGTATCCGTGACCAACTGACCGCGATGGGTGTGGTGTTGGAAGACGGGAAGGGCGGGACGACGTGGCGGTTGGCTGATCAGGCTTGATTGGTAAACGCTGAATGAAAACGCCCCGACTGGTTCGGGGCGTTTTTTTTGCACATCGTTTTAACGGCTCACTCGATCCAGTGTGGGAGCGAGCAAGCCCGCTCCCGCAATTCGACCGAGTTAAGTTTCCACAATTTGGTTGGCTGCAATGCCGCCTGGGTTTTGCTTTTCTGTGGGAGCTGGCTTGCCTGCGATGCAGACGCCTCGGTGCATCAGCGTTACCCAGGCAATGCTATCGAAGGGCACGCCAGCGCTTCCTCGAATTGTCGTTGAAAGTTCTGCGATGGACAGGGCAGCGAGCCTACACAGGGTATGGAACTGTCCGCATCCGACTTACCACTGAGCGGGTGAGAGCCCTGCGGGCTTTTCACTTAATCGGGAGCGTTGCAGATGTGGAATTCAGGGGCGGCAGGGACGGGAGGTGTGGGCGCCGGGTATGCGCCAAATGGGGTGCGACCCAGGGCGGTTTCCGTTGCGCCTGCGGCCGAAGTGGTTGCGGTCAAACAGCAGCTCAATGAGTTATTTGATGCGACAGGTTCCAAGGCACAAATGGCTCAACGGTTATCTTTCAGTTTGAAGGCGCTTCTGGAAAAGGTGGACAGCGGTACGTTCAAGAACGATCTCCACAAGCTGATTCAAACCTTGGACGTTTACATAGCCTCCCAAGCGGCAGTTTTTCAGTCTATACAGCACCTGTTCCCGGATGCGGGGCGAGAGTCTCTCTCCAGCCGGTCGCATGACACTGGCCACCCCCGTGCACATAACGGACCTGGGCTTCGTCATCCGCGGCAGGTAAGTCATAACACTCCCACTCAGAGGATGAGTCTTGATGACCTCTACACCGACAGGAGTAATCCTGGCAGAAGACCTGGCGTGGGTAATGAACCCGGCAATATCTGGAGTGGTTTCAAGCAGGGGCCAAATAAAAGCAATTGCACGACGGTGGCAGCCATAAAGGTCGCAATGATGAAGTTTGGCCAGAAGCCGACCGATATTTACAAGCAGGTAATAGCAGCGGGTGATGGCTGGAACATACAGATGCGGGATGACCGCTGGTACCACCTGTCCAAAGATGAGCTGGCGCAGGCAACCTATAGATCTGAGTTCAGTGGCGATAATCCGGCGATGGTGGCAGATGCTAATTTTCTGTATGCCGTGAGTGCTAAACGGGCGCAAGTGGAGAATAACGACGGTTATGCCGCGCGAGGTTTCGAGAGCGCGTTATACAGCATCAATGACGGTGAGCCCTTTGGTCACAATTACAATGGGTTCGTGCGCCTGGGCCTGAGTGCCCACATCCAAAAAACCACTGTTGAAAACTTGGCGCGTGGGCAACTGGGCCTTGTGACTCATGGCGTTGCGGTTAACGGTCAAATGGTGGGCCATTCGCTTGCAGTGATCAATGGGCGAGAGGAAGTGTGGGGTAGGCAAGGCGGGAGTCCACCGACTGACATCTACGCCAACGCGGTGACCTTGGTTTGACGTGTGATTGGGGCTGTTGATTGGCCCCTTTACCGTCCCAGAGCACCTTGCCAAACCCATTCTGCGACGCATACGTGCCGACATGGCGCAGTTCACGCTCACTACCAATCTGGCTGAACAAGGGAATCCCTTGTCCCAAAAGCACCGGGATACGGGTGATGATCAGCTCATCGATCAGGGCGGCCCATCACCGTGGCGTTTTCTGATCTCAATTTCGTAAGAGCTTTCGGAAAATTCTCTTTTGTTTTGACGCTTGCCCAATCATGGCTTTAGATGTCCACCACGACCAAACCCATGATGAAACTGGCGGTGATTTAAATGGAGTGTATTTTCTGCAGCATTGTCCGCAAAACGTCCCCGGCCCACCTTCTGTGGGAAGACGAACACCACATGGCGTTCCTGTCGATCTTCCCTAACACGCCGGGTTTCAGCGTGGTGATCCCCAAGCAGCATTACGGCAGTTATGCGTTTGCGCAGTCGGATGAGGTGTTGGCCGGGCTTGCGGTGGCTGCCAAGAAAACCGCACTGCAGATTGACCGGGCGTTTCCCGATGTAGCGCGCACGGGAATGATGCTGGAGGGGTATGGGGTGGATCACCTGCATGCGAAGTTGTTTCCCATGCATGGGACGGGCTCGGACAGTGCCTTCAAGCCGTTGAGCTCGAAGGTGGATAAGTTCTTCGAGGCGTATGAGGGCTATATCTCGTCCCACGATCATGTGCGGGCGGATGATGCTGAGTTGGCAGAGCTGGCGGCCAGAATCCGATCCTTCGCCTAGCGCAAAATCAATGTGGGAGCGGGCAAGCCCGCTCCCACATGTTTTACTGTGTCCGCCTGAGAAATCAGCGGCGGCTGCTGACCTCGGCGGGCACATCGTCCCCGGCCATGCGCTTGCGGAACAGTGCAGTGCGAGCCAGCAGCAGCGTGGTCACCGGCACCGTGATCGACAGCAGAATCGGAATCAACCAGCCGTGCAGCACCGGCGCGGACTTGAGCACCGAAAAGTAGATGATCGACGCCAACGCCACACACCACGCACCCAACGTAGAGGCCAGCGCCGGCGGGTGCATGCGCTGGAAAAAGTCCTTCATGCGCAGCAGACCGATTGCGCCGATCAGTGCGAATACGCTGCTCAGCACCAGCAATACCGCCACGCAGGCTTCAACCCATAACGGCATCATTCAATCACCTCACCACGCAGCAGGAATTTCGCCAGGGCAAACGACCCGACAAAGCCAAACAGCGCAATCAGCAGCGCCGCTTCAAAGTAGGTGTCACTGGCGTAGCGGATGCCGAGCACCAGCATCATCAGCATCGCCAGGATGTACAGATAGTCCAGTGCCAGAACCCGGTCCTGTGCCGACGGGCCTTTGAACAGGCGTGCCAGTGTCAGCACCATGGCCAGCGAGAACAGGAACAGGCTGATCAGGATCGCGTTGGAGAGCAGGGCGCTCATTCGAAGATCTCCATCAGGGGCCGCTCGTAGGTGGTTTTGAAGTGCTCGATAAAGGGCGCTTCATCCTCAAGGTCGAACACGTGCAACAGCAGAATGCTGCGGTCCAGCGCCAGTTCCGACCAGACCGTGCCGGGTGTGACGCTGGTGATCATCGACAGCACGGCCAGGCCGTTGGCGTCGCGCAGGTCCAGCGGGATTTTGATAAAGCGCGAACGCGGCGCACGCGAGCCGCAGATCAGCACACCCCAGGCCACTTGCAGATTAGAGATGATCACGTCGCGGCCCACCACCAGGAACAGGCGCAGGATCACCCCAGGGCGGCGGATGCGGATCGGCAACGGGCGCAGCGGGGCCATCAGCAGCGGGGCAAGAAAGCCCAGCAACGCGCCGAGCAGCAGGTTGCCGGGGCTGACGGACAGGTTCAGCACCAGCCATAACAGCCACAACGCCAGCGATAACCAGGGGGCAGGGAACAGACGGCTCATGGCTGCACCTCCAGGGCGGCGGTCTTGGCTTCAGGGCTTGGCACCGGGCGCGTCGCCAAGACGGCCATCACGTAGTGTTCCGGGTTGTTCAGGCTTTCGGCGGTGGCCTGGGTGTAGCGCATCAACGGCTCGGCCTTGAACGTCAGGAGAATGCTCAGGCCGAGCAGGAAGAAGATCGGCAGGCACTCGTAGCGGCGCAGCAGCGGCGAGGGGCGTTCTTCCGGCGTCCAGAAGCGCTGGATGCCCAGGCGGGCGAAGGCGATCAGCGACGCCAGGCCCGACAGGATCAGCAAGGTCACCAAGCCCCAGGCGGCGGGGCGTATGGGTTCATCCACGGCATTCCCCAGCCCCAGCGGGTTAACCAGCGCGCTCAACAGGCTGAGCTTGCCGATGAAGCCAGACAGCGGTGGCATGCCGATAATCAGCAATGCGCAGGCGACAAAGCTCAAGCCGAGGAAGGCCATGGTCCATGGAATCACCTGGCCGACCACGGCTTTCTGTTCATCGTCGAGGTTCACGCCGGGCCGTGGATGCAACGATTCCATGGCCTTGGGCAGCGCATCGATTTCCTCGTCCAGCGGCAGGTCATTGGCCGAGCGCGAACGCTCGATCAGTTCGGCCAGCAGGAACAGCGCGCTCAACGCCAGCGTCGAGCTGACCAGATAGAACAGCGCCCCGGCCGTCAGGCTTGGCTGGGCAAAGCCCACGGCCGACAACAGAATCCCGGCCGACACCAGAATGCTCAAGCTGGCCATGCGTTCGAGCCGCTGTGCCGCGACCATCGCCAATGCGGCGCAAATGATCGTTGCCATGCCGCCGTACACCAGCCAGTCGCCGCCGAACAGTGCCGAAGCACCGGCTTGCCCCGAAAACAGCAACGTCCACAGGCGCAGCACGGTGTACACGCCCACCTTGGTCATGATCGCAAACATCGCGGCCACCGGCGCGCTGGCCGAGGAGTAGGCGGGCGCCAGCCAGAAGTTCAGCGGCCACATG
The DNA here is from genome assembly GCF_963890955.1 of Pseudomonas sp. MF6747. NCBI lineage: Bacteria > Pseudomonadati > Pseudomonadota > Gammaproteobacteria > Pseudomonadales > Pseudomonadaceae > Pseudomonas > Pseudomonas sp. MF6747. The sequence goes on along the minus strand of NZ_CAWPSZ010000004.1, from coordinate 57,331 downwards.
CCGGCTTTGGCCAGGAATGCTGTTGCCAGAATCGCCGCACCGGCATGCAACAGGCCGCGATCGGCCTCTGGCACCAAGGGGATTTTCAGCGCCAGGTCAGCAAAGTTCAGCGTGCCGGTGACGCCATAGATCATCGCCGCGCCAATCAGGAACAGCGACGAGGCCAGCAGGTTGATCGCGATGTAATGCAGCCCCGACGACACCCGCGCACGGCCTGAGCCGTGCAGCATCAAACCGTAGGACGCCGCCAGCAGCACTTCGAAGAACACGAACAGGTTGAACAGGTCCGCTGTCAGGAAGGCGCCGTACAGGCCCATCATCTGGATCTGGAACAGCGCGTGGAAGCTGGTACCGGCACGGTCCCAACGGGCCATGGCGAACAGCAGCGCACTCACGCCGATAATCCCGGTGAGCACCAGCATCATCGCCGACAGTTGGTCCACCACCAGCACGATGCCGAACGGTACCTGCCAGTTGCCCGGCAGGTACACGCCGATCGAGCCGGGGCCGCCTTGTTGTGTCCAGTACAGCAGCAGGACGGCGATGCCCAGGCCGACGACGCTGGAGAACAGGTTGATTTTTGCCTTCAGCGGCCGGCGTTTTTCGCCGAGCATCAGCATCAGCGCGGCGGTCAGCAACGGCAGCAGGATCGGCGCGACGATCAGTTGATTGATCCACGTCATTCCTTGGGCTCCCGACCGTCTACATGGTCAGTGCCGGTCAGCCCGCGGGAGGCCAACAGCACCACCAGGAAGAGCGCGGTCATGGCGAAGCTGATCACGATGGCCGTCAGTACCAGCGCCTGGGGCAGGGGATCGGTGTAGTGGAGCAAGTCTTGCGGCACGCCGTGCTTGATGATCGGCTCCTTGCCGATAAACAGGCTGCCCATGCTGAAAATGAACAGGTTGACCCCGTACGACAGCAGGCACAGGCCCATCACCACCTGGAACGTCCGTGGCCGCAGGATCAGCCAGACGCCGGAGGCCGCCAGGACCCCAATGGCAATTGCGATGACTTCTTCCATCAGGCGGCTCCTTGCGTTGCGGCAACCACTTTTTTCGCCTGGTTGCTCGGTTTGTGGGCCCGCACGGACTGGTGGCCGAGGGCGGTGAGCATCAGCAGCGTGGAACCGACGACCATGGCGTACACGCCGACGTCGAAGAACAGCGCGCTGGCGATATGGATATCGCCGAGCACGGGCACGCTGAAATGCCAGGTATGGGTAGTGAGGAACGGGTAACCGGCAAACAGTGCGCCGAGCCCGGTCAGGGTGGCCGAAAGCAGGCCGAAACCCATCCAGCGCATTGGCCGCAGGCTCATCTGCGCCTCAACCCACTGCGTACCGGCAACCATGTATTGCAGGATGAACGCTACCGACATCACCAGGCCTGCGACAAAGCCGCCGCCCGGCTGGTTATGACCGCGCATGAACAGGTAGAACGACACCACCAGCGCAATCGGCAGCAGCAGGCGCACCAGCACCGCAGGTACCATCATGAAGCCCAGCGCGGTGTCGCTGGCCTGGCGCGGGTTGACCAGGTCGGTGGCCACGTCCGGCGCCAACTGGCGCTGTTGCGCGGGCAGTTGCATGCTTTCTTTGGACGGGCGGAAGCGCCGCAGCAGGGCATACACCGTCAGCGCCACGGCGCCGAGCACGGTGATTTCGCCGAGGGTGTCGAAGCCACGGAAGTCGACCAGCATCACGTTGACGACGTTGCTGCCGCCGCCTTCGGGCAGGGCGCGGCTGAGGTAGAACGAGGAGATGTCGTTGGGGGTCTGGCGGGTCAGCATCGCATAAGACAGCAGCGCCATGCCGCCGCCCACCACGGTGGACAGCAGGAAGTCACGCAGGCGGCGAATGCGCGCCTTGCGCAGCGAGCTGGGCAGTGGCGACACTTCTTCAATCCGCCGTGGCAGCCAGCGCAGGCCCAGCAGGATAAGCACGGTGGTCACCACTTCGACGACCAATTGCGTCAACGCCAGGTCCGGCGCCGAGAACCACACGAAGGTGATGCAGGTCATCAAGCCGCACACGCTGACCATGGTCAGGGCCGCCAGCCGGTGATATTTGGCTTGCCAGGCGGCGCCGAGGGCGCAGGCAATCGCCAGTAGCCACAGGGTCACAAACACAATGGAGCCCGGGATTTTCGGCCGGTCGCCCCAGCTGAGGCCGCTGTTGAGCATCGGGATCAAACCTGCAATCACCGCTGCCATCACCAGCAGGAAAAGCTGGGTCTGCAGGCGTTTGGTGCTGATGCGTTTTTCGATCCGGCGCACGCCGCGCATCATCACCACCAGGCTGCGTTCGAACATGCGCTTGCCGTTGAAGTAGCTGATGACCGGCGGGTACTTGAAGCGGCCCCGCTTGAGCTGTTTGCGCAGCAGCAGGTAGAGCACCACGCCGCCGGACATCGCCACCAGGCTCATGATCATCGGCGCGTTCCAGCCGTGCCAGATCGCCAGGCTGTACTCGGGCAGTACGCCACCGACCACCGGCAGTGCGGCAGCGGCGAGGATCGAGCCGACCACCTGGGCCGGGAAGATGCCCACCAGCAGACAGGTGAACACCAGCAGTTCTACCGGCGCGCGCATCCAGCGCGGCGGTTCGTGGGGCGTGTGCGGCAGGTCGGTTGCGGGCGGGCCGAAGAACACATCGACGGTAAAGCGCAGCGCATAGGCGACGCTGAAGGTGCCGGCGATGGTTGCAATCATCGGCAGGGCGATTTCCACCCAGGCGGTCGCCGAGATAAATACCGTTTCAGCGAAGAACATCTCTTTGGACAGGAAGCCATTGAGCAACGGCACCCCGGCCATCGACGCACTGGCCACCATCGCCAGGGTCGCGGTAAACGGGATCAGGCGCACCAGACCGCTGAGCTTGCGAATATCGCGGGTGCCGCTTTCGTGGTCAATGATGCCCGCGGCCATGAACAGCGAGGCCTTGAACGTGGCGTGGTTGAGGATATGGAACACCGCAGCGACGGCGGCCAGCGGGCTGTTGAGGCCCAGCAGCAGGGTGATCAGCCCGAGGTGGCTGATGGTGGAGTAGGCCAGCAGGCCCTTGAGATCGTTTTGAAACATGGCGCAGTAAGCGCCGAGGAGGAGGGTGATGGCGCCGGCACCGCCGACGATCCAGAACCATTCTTCGCTGCCGGACAGCGACGGCCACAGGCGGGCCAGCAGGAACACGCCGGCCTTTACCATCGTCGCCGAGTGCAGGTAGGCCGAAACCGGCGTCGGCGCCGCCATCGCGTGGGGCAGCCAGAAGTGGAAGGGGAACTGTGCGCTTTTGCTCAGGGCGCCGATCAGCACCAAGGCGAGCATGACCGGGTACAGCGAGTGCGCGCGAATCTGATCGCCCGCCGCCAGCACCTGGTCCAGGTCATAGCTGCCGACGATATGCCCCAGCAGCATCACGCCGGCCAACAGGCACAGGCCGCCCGCGCCGGTGACCATCAGCGCCATATAGGCACCGCGCCTGGCATCGGCGCGGTGGTGCCAATAGCCGATCAGCAGGAACGAGAACAGGCTGGTCAGTTCCCAGAAGAACACGATCTGGATCAGGTTGCCGGAAATCACCAGCCCGAGCATGGCGCCCATGAAGGCCAGGAAAAACGCGAAGAAGCGCGGCACCGGGTCGTCCGGCGACATGTAGTAGCGCGCATACAGCGACACCAGCGAGCCGATGCCCAGCACCAGCATCGAGAACAGCCAGGCGAACCCATCCATGCGCAGCACGAAGTTCAACCCAAGGCTGGGCAACCACATGAATTCTTCGCGGATCACGCCACCGTGGGCGATCTGAGGGTAGAGCAGGGCGACTTGAATGGTGCCGACCAGGGCCACGAGGCCAGCCAGCAGGGATTCGGTGTTACGTGCATTGTGCGGCAGCAAGGCCGCCAGACAGCTGCCAATAAACGGCAGAAGCAGTAGAACTATCAGGGACATAGGCTTCTAATCTGCGGGAGTTTGGGATGCATCATACGTGCCGCTTTCTCGATCACCAAACGCCAAGATGTGGCAGGATCCTACAAGGTAGGCTGAAAACCCCCGTTTAGCATTGTTTCGGCTGGCTCCGTTGCAGCCCTCACCACGGCCCCTGTGGGAGCCGGGCTCGCACGCGATGGCGATCTGACAGCCAGTGCAAGCGGTCAGACCTTAGCCCTGCTGTTCCTGTTCCCTTTCATCCTGCAGGTCGATGGCCTTCTGCCCTTTAGTCTTCAGCTCACTTACAATCACTGCCGCCACAATCAACGCCGCCCCCACCATCGCGATCGGCGGGAAGCGCTCACCGGCCATCCGCCCGATCACGCCGGCCCACACCGGTTCACCGGCGTAGATCAAGGTGGCGCGTGTCGGCGAGACACTCTGCTGCGCCCAGTTCATCGCGACCTGGATCACCGCGCTGGTCAAGCCAAGGCCCACCGCACTGAATACCAGCAACCAGGAAAACCCTGGCAAGGGTTCCCCCATCGGTACCACCATCAGAAACGACAATAACGACGCCGTGGCCAGTTGCACCACGGTCACCCGGCGTACATCCACCTGCCCGGCAAACGCGCTGATCAGAATAATTTCGGCGGCCACCGCCACTGCACAGATCAGCGTGGCGATTTCGCCGGGGCTGAAGTTCAGCGACGCGCCTGCCGGGCCGGTGAGCAACATCAAACCGGTAAACGCCAGCATGATGCCGATGGCCGGCATCAGCCCTGGGCGGCGACCCAGCACCAACCACTGCAGCAGCGGCACGAACGGCACATACAGCGCCGTGATGAACGCCGACTGACTGCTCGGAATAGTCTGCAGCCCGATGGTCTGCATGCCGTAGCCGAACATGATCGAAGTGCCGATGAAGGCGCCGGCTTTCAACTCGAACAAGGTCAGGCCGCGCAGGGTGCGCAACGAAAAGAACCCCACCACGATGGCCGCTGCGGCAAACCGCAGACCCACGAAAAACATCGGCCCGCTGACCGTCATCGCATGTTGCACGAGCAAAAAGGTGCCGCCCCAGATCATGGTGATCACCACGAGAATGCATTCGGCTTTGCTGAAACGGTTGAAGCGTGAGGAGGGGTTCGGGGCAGTCATGGCGGCTCGGTCTTGCAAGGGAAAGGCACGGACCGCACAATGCGCCGCACGCTGGGCAGTATACTGCGCACACCTACCTATTGAGCAATATAGTGCACAAAGAAAATCCACATCGGGCGTCGGTCCTGCAACACGTCAGCCAGAACGTCCGTCGTCTGCGGCATGCTGCCGACATGAGCCAGACCGCGCTATCGGAAAAGTCCGGCGTCAGCCGGCGCATGCTGGTGGCCATCGAGGCGGGCGAGAAGAATGTCAGCCTGTCCACCCTGGACCGCGTCGCCGAAGCTCTGGATGTAGCCTTCAGCGACTTGATCCAGGCGCCGGATGCCGGCGATCACAGCCGCATCAACGAGCTGGCGTGGGCCGGCGACATTCCCGGCAGTAAAGCCGTATTGCTGGCCAAGGCCACTGCCCGGCGCGAGGTGGAGTTGTGGGAGATGCGCCTGGAACCGGGCGACCGTTACAGCCCGGAACCCGACCCGGAAGGCTGGAGCGTGCAGCTGTTTGTGTTCGAAGGCCGCCTGACCCTGATCCTCGATGACGAAGAAAAACACGTGGCCACCGGTGAGTTCTTCATGTTCGCCAGCCGCCAGGCCCACGGCTATCGCAATGATGGTGAGGTGGCGGTGCGCTTTGTGCGCAACGTGGTGATCTAACTGTCTGCCAGGCAACAGTGGATGGACACTTTGCTCGCCTGCACACGCAGGCCTTTCAAGATTTTAGCCGCAACACCCTGATTTTATTGGCGATTACATTCAGGCACGACTCCTGCAACCACCCAGGTCATCTCACCGGAGCCTGGAGTCGGCCATGTCAGCCCACCCTCAACAACCTGCCCATATCATCCGCTCGGACGCCGAAGCCATCGAGGTCGCCACGCGCCTGGCCGCACGCTTTGCCGTCGACGCCAGCGCACGCGACCGCGAGCGGCGCTTGCCTGTGGCCGAACTTGACGAGTTTTCTGCCAGCGGTTTGTGGGGCATCACCATTCCTGAAGCCTATGGCGGCGCCGAGGTGTCTTATGTGACGGTGGCCGAGGTGATCAAGTTGATCTCCGCCGCCGACCCATCGCTGGGGCAAATCCCGCAGAACCATTTGGGCGTGGTGGACATCCTGCTGCAAACCGCCACAGAGGAACAAAAGCGCCACTACTTCGGCAAGGTCCTGGCGGGTTATCGGTTCGGCAATGCCTTCTCCGAAGCCAAAAGCAAAAACGCCGGCACGTTTGATACCCAGATTCGTTTTGAGCACGACACCGCACACATCAACGGCGAGAAGTTCTACTGCACCGGCGCGCTGTTCGCGCATATCGTGCCCACCGTCGGCAACAATGAAAACGGCCAGGCCTATATCGCGTTCGTTGAGCGCGATGCGCCGGGCCTCACGGTCATTGACAGCTGGGACGGCTTTGGCCAGCGCACCACCGCCAGCGGCGCGGTGACACTCGACGGTGTGACCGTGCCGCGCACCGCAGTGATCCCGGCTCACCTGGCCTTTGACCAACCCACCGCCAATGGCCCGATCTCGCAGATCATCCAGGCCGCCGTCGACACCGGCATCGCGCTTGGCGCGCTTGAGCACGCCAAAATCCACGCCCGCCAGGCACGCCCCTGGATTGACAGCCAACAAGAGCATGGTTGGCAAGACCCCTTCACCATCGCCGCCATCGGTGACCTGCAATGGCGCGTGCACGGCACCGAGGCCATTCTCGCCAAAGCCGGCAAAGCGGTCGACCTGGCCCTGGCCGAGCCGAACGAAGACACCGTGGCCCACGCCTCGCTGGTCGTCGCCCAGGCCAAAGTGCTGTCGGCCGAAACCGCCTTGCTCGCCAGCAGCAAACTTTTCGAACTCGCCGGCACTCGCTCGGTGACCGCCAGGCACAACCTCGACCGCTTCTGGCGCAATGCGCGCACCCACACCCTGCACGACCCGGCCCGCTGGAAATATCACCTGATCGGCAACTTCGTGCTCAACGGCGTGAAGCCCGCCCGCCACGCCTGGAACTGAGGAACCTGACCCATGACCGCACTGAATTACGCGCGCCAATTGCTGGAAAGCACCCGCCGTACGGTTGAGCGAAGCGATGACCCCTACGTGATCAGCCGCTTCGGCGATTGGCAGATCCGCGTCGATGTGGCCGCCGCCTTGCTTGAGCGCGCCGACACCGACCCAAGCCCGGTGGCCCTCACCGAAGCGCAGATCGCCGCCGCCGAAGCGCTGATTTTTGCCAGCAATGCCGAGTTCGAACTCACCGGCCAGCGCACCGCGCTGCCGCCCAGCCTTGATGATCCGTTGCGCACGAAATACCAGATTGTCGGCAACTATCACCTCAACGGAGCGCTTTGATGTCCCGTGAAATCCGCTTGAATGCCTTCGACATGAACTGCGTCGGCCACCAGTCGCCCGGCCTGTGGGCGCACCCGCGTGACCGTTCGTGGCAGTACAAAGACCTGGAATACTGGACCGACCTGGCCAAAATCCTTGAGCGCGGCAAATTCGACGGGCTGTTTATCGCCGACGTGCTGGGTATTTACGACGTGTACAACGGCAACGGTGATGCGGCGATTCGCCAGGCGGCGCAGGTGCCCGTCAATGACCCGCTGTCGTTGATCGCGCCGATGGCACTGGTCACCGAGCATCTGGGTTTCGGCCTGACCGCCTCGTTGTCGTTCGAGCACCCGTACCCGTTTGCCCGAAGGCTTTCCACCCTCGATCACCTGACCAAGGGCCGCGTGGGCTGGAACATCGTCACCTCGTACCTGGAAAGCGGCGCCAAGAACCTCGGCCAGAAAGCCCAGACCGAACACGACGCGCGCTATGACTACGCCGAGGAATACCTGGAGGTTTGCTACAAGCTCTGGGAAGGCAGCTGGGAAGAGGGCGCGGTCCTGCGTGATCGCGAGCGCCGGATTTTCAGCGACCCGAGCAAAATCCACGAAATCCGCCACGTCGGCAAACACTTCCAGGTGCCCGGTATTCATCTGTGCGAGCCGTCGCCGCAGCGCACGCCGGTGCTGTACCAGGCCGGTGCGTCCAGCCGTGGCAAGCAGTTCGCCGCCGAGCAGGCCGAGTGTGTGTTTGTCGCGGCGCCGTCCAAGGTATTGCTGAAAAAGACCGTGGCCGATATCCGCCGCCGCGCCGCAGAAGCCGGGCGCGACCCGAAGAAAATCCTGATTTTCAACTTGCAGACGGTGATCGTCGGCGAGACCGACGCCAAGGCCAAGGCCAAGTTTGACGAGTACAAATCCTACGTCAGCTACGAAGGCGCAATGGCATTGATTTCTGGCTGGACCGGTATCGACTTCAGCCAGTTCAAACCCGATGAACCGCTCAAGCACGTGCACACCAACGCTATCCAGTCGGCGGTGGAGGCCTTCTCCACCGCGGACCCGAACAAAGTCTGGACGCCCAACGAACTGGCCGACTGGGTGGGCATCGGCGGCTTTGGCCCGTTGTTTGTCGGTGGCCCTGAAACCGTGGCCGACCTGCTGCAGGAATGGGTCGAGGAGACTGACGTGGACGGTTTCAATCTGGCCTATGCGCTGACCCACGAAACCTTTATCGACGCTGTGGACCTGTTGGTGCCGGAGCTGCAAAAGCGCGGCGTGTACAAGACCGAATACGCCCAGGGCACCTTGCGCGAGAAGCTGTTCGGCGACGGCGCGCGGCTGGGGGCGAATCATCCGGGCGCCGCTTACCGCGACTTATCGGGTTCATACAAAACCAAGGTGGGAGCGGGCTTGCTCGCGAATGCGGACTGACATTCAACATGAATGTTGACTGAGCCAGCGCTTTTCGCGAGCAAGGCTGCTCCCCCATGTGACCTCGATTGTTTGATCAATCCTAGCCAGCGGACCACCGCACGCACACCCCTTTAATAGGAGCATCACCCCTATGAGCGTGCACGAACTCAAACGTCCGCTGGCCCTGGAATGGCCCGCCGAACTGCTCGGCAACCTGTGCGAGCCTTTGGAACACCTGCACCACTGGGCGCAAATCACGCCGTTGCAGACAGCCCTGCGCCACAAGCGCCAGGGCCAGTGGTATGCCTGGCGGTGGATTGACGCCTTGCGCGACGTCGAGCGCCTGGCCGATGGGTTGCGCCAGCAAGGCTTTGGCGAGCAGTCGCGGCTGGCGCTCAGCGGCGCGTTCGAGCCGAACCTGCTGTTGTTGGCGTTGGCTGCGCAATCGGTCGGCGGGCAGGTGGTGACCCTGGCCGATGACCTCGAGCCCGAAGTCCTGTACCAACAGCTGTGGCGTATTCGCCCGACCCATTCGTATGTGCAGGACCGCCGGCAAGTGCGGCACTGGGCGTCTGCCAACCGACTGGATTTTGCCCAGTTGCTCGGCCCGCTGGACCCGGCGCAGCACTTGCAGCGCTGGTGGCAACCCACCGGCGAAAGCGCGTTGTGGAGCGAGGAGGGCACTCACTGGCAGGGCGGGTTGGCCGTGGTGCTGGAGCAGTGGCTCAACAGCGGCCATGGCCTGGCGTTTCCGGAAAACCTCGCCTCGGCCCGCCGCGATCGCAGTGAAGTCGCGCCGACCGGCCTGCTGTTATCACCTGAGCGTTTGCGCCACCTGGCCGACGACATCGAAAGCCGCCTGGCGCCCCACGGTACCTGGCGCCGACGCCTGTGCGACTGGGCCATCGCCCACCCGCAAAGTGGCCTGCGCCGGTTGCTGAAAAACCGTGTGCGCAGGCTGCTGGGCTTTCAGCGTCTGTCCTACATCTGGCAACCGCTCAAATCCAAGGCCGAGCCGACATGGCTGGCCGAATTCAAACGGGACATCGCATGAGCCAGGCCATTCTCCAGGTGCGCGACATTTCGTTGTCATTCAAGGGCGTCAAGGCGATCAATGCCTTGTCGTTTGACGTGCAGCGCGGCGAGATTTGCGCGCTGATCGGGCCAAATGGCGCCGGCAAGAGTTCGTTGCTCAATGTGCTTAACGGTGTGTACCGCTTTGACGCCGGCGAGATCGTCTTCGATCAACAACACTTCCACCGCATCGACCCATTGGGCGCGGCGCGTCGAGGCATTGGCCGTACCTTCCAGAACAACGCGCTGTTCAAAAAGATGAGCGTGCTCGACAACATCCTCACCGGCCTGTCGCGGCATATGCGCAGCACCTTTATCGAACAGGCCTTGGGCTTGCCGCGCGCCCGACGTGAGGCCGAGGCCTTTCGCCTGCGTGCCCAGGGCATCCTTGAATTCCTTGAGTTGCAAGCCCACCGCGACGTGCTGGTGGGCAACCTGTCCTACGGCCTGCAAAAACGCGTGGAGTTAGGCCGCGCGTTAATCGCAGGCCCGAGCCTGTTGCTGCTCGACGAACCCATGGCCGGGATGAACGCCGAAGAAAAACAGGAAATGGCGCGCTTCGTCGCCGACGTGAACCGCGACCTGGGCACCACCATGGTGTTGATCGAGCACGACATGGGCGTGGTCATGGGCCTGTCCGACCATGTGGTGGTGCTCGACTACGGGCGCAAGGTCGGCGACGGCACGCCCGCCGAGGTACAGGCCAACCCCGAGGTGATCAGCGCCTACCTGGGAGTCGCACACTGATGACGTTCTTTTTCGAAACCCTGCTCGGCGGCTTGCTCGCCGGCACCCTGTACTCGCTGGTCGCCATCGGCTTCGTGCTGATCTACAAGGCCAGCGGCGTATTCAACTTCGCCCAAGGCTCGATGCTCCTGTTTGCCGCGCTGACCTTTGTCAGCCTGCATGACCAGGGCGTGCCGTTTGCCCTGGCCGTGTTGCTGACGGTGATCGTGATGATCGTCGGCGCCTTGCTGATCGAGCGGCTGGTGTTGCGCCCGTTGGTGAACCGTTCGCAGATCACCCTGTTCATGGCCACGTTGGGCCTGTCGTTCATTATCGAAGGCCTGGCCCAGGGTTTGATGGGTTCGCAGGTGCGCGCGCTGGATTTGGGCATCGACGACGTGCCGCTGTTTGTCGGGCCGCTGATGCTCAGTCAGTTCGACCTTATCGCCGCCGCGGCCGCCGTGGTGCTGGTGACGGTACTGGCGCTGCTGTTCAACACGACCCGCATCGGCGTGTCGTTGCGCGCTGTGGCGGATGACACCACGGCGGCGCTGTCCATCGGCATCAACCTCAACCGTATCTGGCAGATCGTCTGGGCCGTGGCCGGTGTGGTCGGGCTGGTGGCGGGGCTGTTGTGGGGCGCGCGCCAGGGTGTGCAGTTTTCGTTGTCGCTGGTGGTGCTCAAGGCCTTGCCGGTATTGATCATCGGCGGCTTCACCTCGATTGGCGGGGCGATTGTCGGCGGGCTGATTGTCGGCGCAGCGGAAAACCTGGCCGAGGTGTATATCGGCCCACTGATCGGCGGCGGTATCACGCCGTGGTTCGCCTACGTACTGGCCCTGGCCTTCCTGTATATCCGCCCCGCCGGCCTGTTCGGCGAGCGCGCCATCGAGCGAGTCTGAACCCATGTCGATTCCTGTTGTTCAACAAACCGCGCCGCTGGTGTTGATCCAGCGGCGTGTGCCCTGGGGCCTGATCGGCCTGTTGGCGCTGGCCTTTATCGTCGTGCCGCTGTGGGGCAATGACTATTGGCTCAATGCGATTCTCGTCCCGTTTCTGGTGCTGTCGCTGGCCGGGCTGGGCTTGAACCTGCTGACCGGCTACACCGGCCAAACCTCGGTGGGCGCGGTCGGTTTCATGGCTGTCGGCGCGTTCGCCACCTACGGGTTTTTGCTGCGTCTGCCAGCGCTGGGGTTGCCGGTGGCGCTGCTCGGCGGTGGGGTGATCAGCGCGTTGGTGGGGCTGTTGTTCGGCCTGCCGAGTTCGCGGATCAAGGGTTTTTACCTGATGGTCACCACCTTGGCCGCGCAGTTTTTCCTGGAGTGGCTGTTCGTCAAATTTCCCTGGTTCTACAACTACGGCTCCTCCGGCACCATTTCTGCGCCGAAACTGGCGCTGTTCGGCCATGACCTGAACACGCCGCTGGGTCGTTACCTGCTGACGCTGGTCACGGTGTTGCTGCTGACCTGGACCGCCGTCAACCTGGTGCGCAGCCAGGTCGGCCGCAACTGGATGGCGATCCGCGACATGGACACCGCCGCCGCCGTGGTCGGTATCCCGGTGGTGCGCTACAAGCGCCTGGCGTTCGCCGTCAGTTCGTTCTACCTGGGCATTGCCGGTGCGCTGTGGGCGTTCGCTTACCTGGGCACGGCCAGCGCCAGCAGCTTTGATATCAACCGCTCGTTCCAGATCCTGTTCATCATCATTATCGGCGGCATGGGCAGCATTGCCGGCAACTTCGTCGGCGCGGCGTTTATCAGCCTGCTGCCGATTTTCCTCAGCCATGCCGGGCAAGCCTTGTTCGGCGGCTCGGTGGATGCGGGGCAATTGCAGAACCTGCAGAAAATCATCTTTGGCGTGTTGATCATCGTGTTCCTGATCAAGGAGCCCGAGGGGTTGATTCGTCTGTTGCAGAACCTGCGTGACCGTCTGCGGCAGTGGCCGCTGCGCTTCTAACATTCCTTCAAGAGAATCCAACATGCGTGCAACCTTGAAACGTTCCCTGGTCGGCGCCGCCCTGGCGCTGGCCGCGTTGGCGGGCGCCGTGCCCCAGGCGACGGCTTCGCCCGACCAGCAATTCATTCCCCTGGCCACCTACCGTGTGGGCGCGTACGCCTCCAGCGGCGTGCAGGTGTGGGCCGGGATGATCGACTACCTGCGTTATATCAACGAGGTCGAAGGCGGTATCAACGGCGTGAAACTGGTGTGGCAGGAATGCGAAACCGAGTGGACGGCGGAGAAGGGCATCGAGTGCTACGAGCGCTTCAAGAATGGCCTGGATGGCGCGCCGGTCGCGGTCTATCAACCCAATGGCGCCCCGGCCGCGTACGCGCTGAGTGAGCGTGCCGAGGTGGACAAGATCCCGCTGATCACCCTCGGTTACGGCCGCACCGAAGCCACCGACGGCACGGTATTCCCGTACAACTTCCCGGTGATGCTGACCTTCTACAGCGAGGCCTCAACCCTGGTGAACTACATCGCCCAGCGTGAAGGCGGTTTCGACAAACTCAAGGGCAAGAAAATCGCCACGGTCTATCACGACTCGGCCTATGGGCGCGAAACCCTTGGCCCGCTGAAGTTGCTGGCAGAGAAATACGGCTTTGAAAATATCCAGATTCCGGTGGCCGACCCGGGCAATGAACAGTCGGCGCAGTGGCGCCAGGTACGCCAGGCGAATCCGGACTGGGTGTTCCTGCGCACCTGGGGCGTCTCGACGCCCGTAGCGGTGAAAACCGCCGCGCGTTTTGGCTTCCCGGTCGACCATATCATCGGCGATATCTGGGCCAGCTCCAGCGAAGACGTGCTGCCTGCCGGCGCGTCCGCCAAAGGCTATCTGGCGCTGACGCCATACCCGGCCGGTGCCGATTTCGAGATCCACAAACGCCTCCAGAAATACATCCTCGACAAGGGCCACAGTGACCTCAAGGACTTGAAAAACTTCGGCAGCGTCTACTACAACTCCGGCCTGGTGAACGCCGCCGTGGCCGTGGAAGCGATCCGCACCGGCCAGGCCAAATTCGGCAAGCGCCCCCTCAACGGTGAAGAAGGCCGTTGGGGCCTGGAACACTTGAACATCGACGACGCGCGCTTGAAGGACATGGGCTACCTGGGCCTGATGCAAAACCTCAAGCTGTCGTGCCGCGACCATGAAGGCGGTGGCTCGGCGCGTGTGCAGCAATGGGACGGCGCCAGCTGGACGCTGATCAGCGACTGGATCGCCGCCGACCGCGCGTTGCTGCGCCCGTTGATCGACGAAAAATCCGCCGCTTTCGCCAAGGAAAAAGGCCTGACGCCGCGCACCTGCACTGGGGATGAATAACTCATGAGCCAACCCGCCGCCGAGTCCGCCAGCCAAGCGCTGTTGACGGTCGATGACATCGAAGTGATCTATGACGGCGCAATCCTGGCGGTGGCCGGGGTGTCCTTGAGCGTGCCCAAGGGCGCCATCGTTGCCTTGCTCGGCGCCAATGGCGCGGGCAAAAGCACCACGCTCAAGGCGATCTCGGGGCTGGTGCGTGCCGAACGGGCCGAGGTCAGCCGGGGCGTGATCGAATACGCCGGCCGCGACCTTGCCGGCATCGACCCCAGCCAGCGCGTGCGTAAAGGCATGGTCCATGTGTTGGAGGGCCGGCACGTGTTCGGCCAACTGACGGTCGAAGACAATCTGCGCAGCGGCGGCTTTGTGCGGCGCTTGAGCCGCAAGGCCATGGAGCATGACCTGGAACGCATCTACGCCTGGTTTCCACGCCTCAAGACCAAGCGTCACACCCGTGCCGGGCTGACTTCCGGCGGCGAGCAGCAGATGGTCGCCATCGGCCGCGCGTTGATGACGCGGCCCGCCCTGGTGCTGCTCGATGAGCCGTCGATGGGCCTGGCGCCGATGATCGTGCAGGAAATCTTCGCGATCATCGCCCAGCTCAACCGTGAGCAGCAGGTGAGCTTTTTGATCGCCGAGCAGAACATCAACGTCGCGCTCACCTATGCGTCCCAGGGCTACGTGCTGGATACTGGCCGGGTGGTCTTGGGTGGCAGCGCCGCTGAACTGCGGGCGCGCGGCGATTTGCATGATATTTATCTGGGTAAACAGTAAGGGCGAATGTGCATGACTGAATCCATCCGCAACGCTGATGTCTTGATCATCGGCGGCGGCCTGAGCGGCACGATGTTGGCCGTGCAATTGCTGCGCCTGCCGGGGCAGCGCCGCATCCTGGTGATCGAACCACGCGCCGAGCTGGGCCGTGGCGAGGCGTACAGCGCGGTCGAACTGGGCCACACCTTGAACGGCAACGCCGCGCGCATGAGCGTCGACCCGGACAACGCCGACGACCTGACCCAATGGCTCACCGACTACATCGGCGCCGGTGGGTGGCCGCAGGCGCACCAGCAAGCCGTGCCGATCAGTGAGCTGTTCCCGCCGCGCGGGATCTTCGGGCTGTACGCGCAGCAGCGGCTGGCCGAAGCCAAGGCGTTGTCGGCTTCGACGGTGGAGCATGTGCGTGGCGAGGTCATCGACCTGCACGTGGATGAAAGGTCCACAGTGCTGACACTCGATAACGGCCAGCAACTGCGCGGCGCCTTCGCGGTATTGGCCACCGGCATGTTTCCCGCAGCGCGTACGCCGCAGACCGACTCCAGCGGCTTGAACGCGGCAGCCGTGGACCCGTGGGATGTGCAGGCGATGACCCTGATCGACCCGCAATCGACGGTACTGATCATCGGCTCCGGGCTGACCATGGTGGATGCCGTGGTGTCGCTGGAGCAGGCCGGCCATCGAGGCCCGATCGAGATTTTTTCGCGCCACGGGCTGCTGCCGCATGTACGGCGGCAGCCGCCGGGCTGGGTGGATTTTCTCGCCGAGGACCATCGCCTGCGCAGCCCCAGGCAACTGCTGCGCGAAGTGCGCCGCCAATGCCTCAGCGCGCTGCAGCAAGGCATCGATTGGCAGGCGCCGCTGGACACCGTGCGTGCGCATGTTGCCCGTTTGTGGAGCCAGGCCAGCGACGTCGAAAAGCGCCAGTTCGTGCGCCATGTACGGCCGTGGTGGGAAAGTCATCATCACCGTTCGCCGCCGTTGAGCGCGCAATTGGTGGCACGGTTGCAGGACGAAGGGCGGTTGCGGGTTCACGCAGCGTCGTTCAAGGGCGTGGTGGCCTCGGACGGCGGCGTGACAGTCCGCTTGCGTCGTCGCGGCGAGCAGGAGGTGACGCACGTGTCGGGGGCGGCGTTGATCAATTCCAGTGGCATTGAGTACGACTGGCGCCGTGTGGCCCGGCCGTTGCCCCAGCAGTTGCTCAAGCGTGGGTTGATCCAGCCCGGGCCGTTGGCGTTGGGGATTGCGGCGGATGTGTCGGGCGCTGTGGTGGATGCCGAGGGCACTGTCAGCCGGCGCCTGTTCGCCATGGGCCCGCCGTTACGCGGGATGTGGTGGGAAAGCACGGCGGTGACCGACGTGGCGATTCAGGCCAAGGCGTTGGCGTTGAAGCTGACAAATATCTAATGTGGGAGCGCGCTTGCTCGCGAAGGCGGTGTGTCAGTTGCACATGAGCGGGCTGACCCACCGCCTTCGCGAGCACGTCCGCTCCCCCACAGTTCAACCGAGTGCGTCTACCACACCGCTGTGCTCTGCTTTTTTGTGGGAACGGGCTTGCCTGCGATGCAGGCAACTCGGTGCATCAGGCATAAGCCGTTGATGCCATCGCAGCGGTGCGGCGATCCGACAAGCCCGTTCTCACAGTTGATCGGCGTTTCAACTTCCAATTTTCACGAAACCAGGCTTGAGGCCAAACACTTCCACCCCCTGCGCGGTCGACTGCCCGGTGGTGACCTTCACCCGCTCCACCGGTTGGTCCATCGTCGCGCGGTACTCCACGGTCATGTCAGCGCGGTTGATCGCCTGGCTTGGCACCACAATCGCCTGCTCATTGTTGTAGGTGACAATGGTCAATCGCGCACTCATCCCCAGCCGCACGCGCTGCAGTTGCTGCGGCGTCAGCTTGGGTATCGACAAGGTCACCGGAAATTGCGCGCTGCCCTGGCTGTCGCTGGCAATCGCCAAGCCGCTGACCACACTCACCGAGCCGATCAGCCGCTCCCCGTCGAAGCCATCGCCCATCACTTCCACCGCCTGGCCCTGGTGCAGCTGGTTGATGTCCAGCTCCGACACCTTGGCCACGATTTTCAGCCGTTCGATGTTCGCCAGGCCGAACAGCACCTGGCCCTGGCTGACTTTGCTGCCGGCCTGCACCGGCGCGTTACTGTTGCCACCGCCTGGCGTCGACGTAGTGCTGCCGGGGGCGGGCACCACGATGCCGGAGAACGGCGCCTTGACCTCCTTGCCATCGAGCAGTTTGTGCAGGGCGTCGTACTTGACCGTGGCGTTGGTCAGTTCCATGTCGGCGATCTGCTTGTATTCGCCCTGGCCTTGGTCCTGCGCCTGCTGCAGTTCACTGCGGGCGGAGGCGAGGTCCAGTTGCTGCTGCTGAGTCTGCTGTTTGAGGTCGTCCAGTTCGTTGCGCGGAATGATGCCGCGCTTGAACAGGTTTTCGCTTTCGGTGAGTTTGCGCTGGGTGTTGCCGGCGGTCATTTCGGCGGTGCGCAGGCTGCGGCGCGCACGGCTGACGGCGGGGCTGCTGTCCCAGTCTTGCATCTCTTGCACGGTGCGCCGGGCCTTGAGCTGGGCCGACAATGCGTCGCGCAGCTGCACCTCGAGGGTGGCCGGGTCCATGCGCAACAGCACCTGGCCGGCGTCGACACGCTGGCCTTGCTCGACCAGGTTGTCCAGCACGTTGCCGTCGAACGGCGCCGTCAGGGTGACGGTGGACTCGGGTTCGATCTTGCCCACCAGGCCGATCTGGTGCACGAGTGCGTCGGGTTTTACCGCCAGCCATTGCTCGGCCGTCCGGGTTTGCCCGGCGTCACTGCGATGGCTGAGCACGGCAATGCCTGTGCCGGTCAGCAGCACGACCAATACAGCGCCGAGCAGGCGTTTTTTATCAGTAGTCATTGAGGGCGATTTCCCAACTTTCCAGCGTCATGCCCAGCGTCAGGTCGAGCTGGGTCTGGGCGTTCAAATAAGCGATCAGCGCATTGAGCTGGGCGTTCTCGGCGTTGCGCAGGTCGGTCTCGAAACTCAACACCTGAAAGTTGGTGGAGCGCCCGGCACTGAGTTTTTCCCGCTCGATTTCGATCTTGCGCCGCGACAGCTCGACAGCGCGCTGGGAGATTTCATATTGGCGCCAGCGTGTGCCGAGGTCGCGCACCACGTCGTTGACGTTGCGTTCCAGCTCCTGACGCGCATCGGTGATACGGATCTGCTGGTCCTCGACGTTGACCCGCGCGCGCACCTCGGCCTGTCGCGTGCTGATGTCACCGATAGGGATTTGCACCTGCACGCCAGCGTAGCTGTTCCACGTGCGGTTGTTGCCATTGCCGTTGCCGTTGCCATTGCCGTTGTCGTTGTTGCTGTAGGCATCGCGGATCTGGTTGGCCCCGGCCACCAGGTCGACCTGCCAGCGCCCGGAATCCTTGGCGATCACCAGGTTGAGGTCGGCCTGTTGGCTGCCCAGCAGGGCGGCGAGGTATTCCGGCTGCTGGGTCTGCGCCAGGTTGAAGGCCTGGCGCTTGTCAATGGTCATCGGCCTGGCCTCCAGCGCCTCGCTGGCGCGGATGGGCGTCGACAGGTCCAGCGCCAACAGGCGCAGCAGGGCCAGGCGGCTTGTATCGAGCTGGTTCTGCGCTTCTTCGACGCCGAGTTGTTGGGTGGCGATGTCAGCTTCGGTCTGCACGATTTCGAACTCGGCCATGCGGCCTGCGCTGATCAATGCCTTGTTCACCTCCAGCAACGTGTTGGAGCGTTTGAGCGCATCCTGGACGATGCTCAACTGCTCCTGGGCGCGCAGCAGTTCGCGGTACGTGGCGATGATCTGGCTGATGGTCTGCGCCACGGTAGCCTTGAGGTTGAGCCGGTTGGCCTGTTCCGACAGGCGCGACAGGCGCAGCGGCGCGGTGGTGGCGTCCCAACCGGCGCCGCGCGCCAGCGGCTGGATGAGCGCCAGGTCGAGGCCGTCACTGCGGTAGCGGCCGGCGCGATCGGCGTTGTTCAGTTGTTGGGTCCAGGCCATGCTCAGCCGCGTGCCGTATTCGCCGAGCAAGGTGGCGTTCGGGGCCAGGTTGGCGTTGCGTGAGTTATCGGCGGTGCCGCGACTTTGGCGGTAATAACTGTTGAGCGTGAGCTTGGGGTTGAACACATCTTCGGCCACGCGCAGGTCGAACTTCTGCGCCACCCGTTGCAGGTACGCGCTGCGGATTGCCGGGTTGTTGCGCAAGCCCAGGTACACCGCATCACCCAGGGTCAGGGTGGTGACCTGGGCATTCAACGACACGCCGCGCTCGTAACCTGTGCGGGTGCTGCTGGGCGCGGACGGGTTGATCACCACGTCGCCAGCCATGGCCGGCAGGCTTGCCATCACCAGTAACAGCGGCCATTTATTCATCACGCAAGGCCTCCACCGGTTGCAGCCGCGAGGCGGACACCGCTGGGTAAATGCCAAAGAACAAGCCCACCAGCAACGTACTGCCCACCCCAAGGGGCAGGGCGGCGGCGGCCAGGGCAAACGCCCAGCCCGACAGCCAGGCATAGAGCCAGGCGGCGCCCATGCCCAGCACGGCGCCGCACAGTGCGCCGACGGCCGTCAGGGTCACGGCTTCGAGCAGGAACAGGTTGCGGATGTCACGCTGACGCGCGCCCAGGGCCATGCGGATACCAATCTCACGGCGGCGCTCCGAGACATTCATCAGCATCACGTTCATCACACCGACGCCGCCGCCTACCAGCGAGATCGCACCCAGCGCCAGCAACAAATAGGCGAACGTGCGGCTTTGCCGGGTCATGCCATCGATCATTTGCTGGGGTACCTGGATGTCGACATCGTGGTCGGTGAGTTGGCGTTTCAAGGCGCTGGAGGCGTCGCGGGCGATGCGCTCCATGTCCTGGCCCGGCGTGGCGCGGATAATCACGTTGCCGATTTGCGGGGTCGGGTAGATGCGGCGCATGCCTTCGGCGGGGATGAACAGCGATTCGTTGGCCTGCACCGGCATGAGCATGGCGCGGGCCTGGTTGTGCAGGATGCCCACTACCAGGAACAGGTAGTCGTTGATGCGTATGCGGTCGCCCGGTTTCAGCGGGTCACCCGGCATACCCAGGGCCTGAGCGAGCTGGTCGCCGATCACGGCGTAGGTTTCACTGGCGTCGAAGGGCGAAAGAAAGCGCCCGTCGCGCACCACCAGGCGCATGGCGTCCTTGATATCGGCTGTGGTGCCGACCAGGTTGGCGTTAGCCGTGCGGCCGTGGAACACGATCGGCCCACCGAACACGCTGAGGGCGCCGATATGGGCAATGCCGGGCACGGTGTCGCGCACGGCCTCAAGGTCGAGGCTGGCGCGCATCGGCGCGCTGCTGTTGCCTTTGGGCGGAAACTGGGCAACCAGGGTGTCGGTGCCCATGTCCTTGAAGATCATCGCGGCATCCACCGCCGCGTTATGGCCGATATTGATCAAGGCCACCACCGATGAACTGCCGATGACGATGCCCAGCAGCGCCAGGACCGAGCGCTTGCCCAGGGTGCGCAGGCTCACAAACGCTTCATGCAGCAGTTGGCTCAGGCTCTGCTCGACCCGCAAGCTCATAGGCGCCCGGCCTCATGCACCACGCCATTGCGTACCAGGATCTTGCGCTCCAGGCGCTCGGCGATATGCGGGTCATGGGTGACGATGATCAGCGTCACTTGCTGTTCGCGGTTGAGGCCCAGAAGCAGATCCATGATCTCCTGGGCCGTGGTGCTGTCGAGGTTGCCGGTGGGTTCGTCGGCAAGAATCACCGAGGGTTTGCCAACCAGCGCACGCGCAATCGCCACGCGTTGACGCTGGCCGCCGGAGAGGTCGGCGGGGCGGTGGTGGGCGCGCTCGGCCAGGCCGACCTGCTCCAGCATGCGCAACGCCTGTTCCACCGACTCGTGGCGCGACACGCCACGGTAACTCAAGGGCAGGGCGACGTTGTCCAGGGCACTGAGGCGCGGCAGCAGGTTAAAGCTCTGGAACACGAAACCGATCTGCTGGTTGCGGATCGCCGCCAGCTCATCGGGGCTGGCGCTGAAAATATCGTGGCCGGCAAAGCGGTATTGGCCGCAGTTGGGCAAATCCAGCAGGCCGAGGATATTGAGCAGGGTACTTTTGCCGGAGCCGGAGGCGCCGAGAATGCCGCAACTGTCGCCGCTGGCGATGGACAGGCACACATCATTGAGGATGGTCAGTTCCTGGCCGGCAAGCTGATAGCGTTTGCCGATGCCTTGCAGGGAAATCAAGCCTGGGTGCGCGGGGGTATCTGTCATCATGACTACGCCTGCAGTCTCGACGGTGCCGCTTGCGCCCGGTAAATCCTTGTAACAAGTTCGGGAGCTGCTTGGTACGCGTCACGGACTGGTTTTATTTCTTGTTTTTAAAATATTGTTTGAATAGTAACCGCGTTCCATGCGCTTCGCCAGCCATGGATGTAGAGCGGTTTTACCCTTTGAAACGAATTTATCGCATACGCGTTCGAGCGACTTGCGATGCCCTCGGCGAGTCGCGGAAGTCCCGGTTATACAGGCTTTTAGATGGACAGCGCAGTGTCAGTACTTGCTTTCGAAGGGCTGCCCCGGTATAAAAAATCAAATTATTTTTTAAAACAATATTTCCCCCGTGGAACTCCTATGGTCGCGAAGAAACTCAGCGCTCCAAACGTTACCAAGACTCGACTGCTGGATGCGACAGAGGCTCTCTTCATCAAGTACGGCTACGATGCCGTTCTGCTCCGGCAGATTACCGAGCGCGCCCAGGTGAACCTGGCCGCCGTGAACTACCACTTCGGGGACAAGGATTCCCTGATGAAAACCCTGCTGATGCAGCGCCTGGAGCCGCTCAACGAGCAGCGCCTGGAACTGCTTGCGCGCTGCGAAGCCGAATCCGACGGGCCCCTCGATTGCGATACCTTGCTTGGCGTGCTGTTCGCCCCGGCCATGGGCCTGGAGCGCAGTGACCCCGCCAGCGGGGAAGGGCGCTCATTCATTCGTTTCCTGGGTCGGGTTTACAGCGACACCTCGCCGTTTATCCAGGAATACCTCAAGGTTCATTATCAGCCGGTGTTCCAGCGTTTTTTCGAAGCGTTCGCACTGGCCTTGCCGGACCTGCCCCGCAATGAGTTGGGCGTGCGCCTGCAATTTGCGCTCAAGGCGATTTCCGGGGTGATGGCGGGGACGGAACTGCGCCTGCTGATGAACTCCATGAGCCTGGGCCGCCCGGCCACGGACGCCGAGGTAATGGCCAAGTTGATCACGCTGGTGTCGGCCGCGATTCGTGTGCCGCAGCAAAGCGCTGAAGCTGAAACCGCGTTGGCCAAGGTGCTGGATACCCAGCGTGCCATTCGTGAACAAGCGGCAGCGCCCGCCACCAAGGCAGCGCGATAAGCCTTTATCCAACGCAAAAAAAAGCCCGCTGGGGCGGCGGGCTTGATGTGCAACGTTTGTAACGGATGAGGCTTCACCCTACGTCTGCGGATGTGAATAAATCGTGAAAAATATGTAAGAAAATGGGTGGGTAACAACAGATGTTCGATCCCGCGTGTGTCTGTCGGATTTTTCCTGCAAGCCTACCATTCGTCGCCACTGTCAGTTCTGACAGTAGATTCGATTAGAGCCCCAAGCGCCTCATTCACCTTGCCCGTCGCGCCGTTTCAGCGCGCTAAACCAGCAAGGTATGGCCATGACCACTCCCACTGAAGAACTCTCTCCACCCCCTTATTCGGTCTACCCTGCTGTCCGATTGGCTGAGGCGCTTTACCCGGAAACCGCGACGTGGGGCCTGGGCCAGCGTGAAACCGACCCCTACGCGCTCTTTACCTTCGAGAACTGGTACGCGGCCACCGTCAACGATCTTTATGCGCTCTACTGGCGCGATTCGAGTATGGCGGTGGCTTCGGCTGTCGTGACCAAGGTGGCTGATCGCTACAACCTGACGATCCCCAAGACCAAGATCCCGGAAGGCGAATTCCCGGTGTTCGGGCAGGTCACACGCGCGGCCAGCGGTCAAGTGGTGCGCTCGCTTCCTGAAACCTACCTGGTCAAGAGCAAGCGTCCCGGTGGCCTCACGTTCTGGGCTGCGGAGCAATTTCACAGAGGCTTGATCCTGTCCATCGAGGGATTCCCGGCGGGTGCGATCCTTAATCCGACCAACATTACCGGTGGGTTGTGGTGCCTGATTACCAAGTACGAAAACATCCGCAAGAACGACACCATCACCGTCGCCTACGGCGCCACGACCATTGACCATGTTGTCAGCCCCGACGAGGCGGCTAGGCCGGGGGCGATCCGGGTTTTTATCAGCCCGACGATTATCCAGGCGGGCAACCTGCACGGTCCGGTGGGCGTGGCGTTTATGGTGCGCGATGTGGTGAACAACACCTCCGGGGAGAAGTACGCCTATTCCCGGCCTTACATTCTCAACAGCGAACTGGACCCCAACCTGCTGGATCCGCCGATCTTCACGGTGAACGAGGTCGAGGCCTCTATCGTCGATCTTGATCTGTCCAGCGCGGCACATTTTGCGGCGCTGGTCACCTTGCCACGCAAGACGCCGACGCCGAGCCCCAGCAACCGGGTTGTGCTGATACTGGTGATTACCCAGGTAACCGAGTACGGCGAGTCAACCCGAACGCTTCGTTTGCCAGCGGTGACCGACAGAAACCTGCGGGGCGAGAGCATTCCCATCGGCAACGGCGTATTCAGCTCGCTGACAGATGCCAAGATCAGCCTGAGCTTTGAGTGGCAAACCGCTGGGGGAGTGGTGCTCAATCGCTCGGGCACCAGTGTGGTCCAAGTGGTCGGCACGTCGGCGTTGAGGCTCCTGGCACCTGCCTTCGATAACAAAACAGGGCCTCAGGTCGTCCTCGCCAGCAACTATCTGAGTGGCGCCGTTGTGGCCGTGGCGTACCAGGGCATGACCGAGGCGCAGATCATCAGGCTCAAATGGACCTTTGCCGATGGCACTGTTGCCAGTATTCCCGTGCAGGCCGGGGTGAGCAGCGGCCTGGTGCTGTTTTCCATCAGCGCGCAAATCATCGCGCAAAGCCCAGGCCAGCTCATCAAGCTGTCTTATGAGGTGACGACGGGGACCAAGACACAATCCTCGGCTATTCAGGAACTGACGTTTCAAGCCCAGGGCGGCGGGTTGACCGAGACGGTTGATGTCGGGATGGCCCCCCACGGGATCAGTATCACCAGCGATGGGCTGCGGGCCTTTGTAACCTGTCAGTTTAGCCATTCGGTTTCAGTCATTGATGTGAGGTCGCGTAAAGTCATTTACACCCTCTTCAACGTGAACTCGGCGTTCCTGTCGGTGCTCAGTCCAGACAACCGGCGTCTGTATGTGGGCAATTTTGACGGCTCAAGTTACACCGTCATCGACACCTCCACGTACAGGATCCTTTCGACGGTTCCGATCGCGGGCGGCAACGACCTTTCGGGACTCGCCATTACGGCGGATGGCTCGCGATTGTTTGTTGCCTGCACCCGAAATTCCTTTGTGTCCGTCCATGATACCGCCTCGGGCGCCGTTCTCGGTCGGGTCTCCGTTGGGGTGAACCCGTTCGGCGTGGCGGTCAACCCGGAACAAACACAGGTGCTCGTCGCTTCAGCCTCGGTGCTGGATTTCATCAGCGCCGGTACCCGCAATGCGCTCGTGGCGAGAATCAGTGGTACCAATCGGCCCGTACAAATAGCCTTCAGTGCAGGCAGTCCGGCGCGCTACGCCTACGTCAGTGACGTGGATGGCGTCCTGGTTGTTGACCTGATGAGTAACCTCATCATCCAGAAAATCACGGGCATCAATTGGGCGTGGGGCATCACGCGTAACCCAAATGCGCCGGAGCTCTGGGTGGGAGGCGTGGGCCCTGGTGGGATTGGGTCCAATCGCGATTCGGTGTACATCATCAACACCAACACCAACCAGATTACTAAACGCCTCACCGGGTTCAGCAACGCTGCAAACATAGCCTTCTCACCCGCCGCCGGCGTAGTCCTGGTCGTCAATAACGGCTCGGACAGTGTGAGTTTCGTCCCGCTTTAAGGCCCTTCGGTACCCCAGGCAAAACGCCAGGAAGTGCAGGGGACAGCACTGCGTCAGCGCAGGCTGTCCCTTTTTCGTTGCCGCTTGCAATGACTCGCCAGCCTGGCCGCTGGCTGACGCGGTGAAACGCGCTCTACCATTTATCGCTACTGTCAGTTCTGACAGTAGATTCAGTGACGGTCCCAAGCGCTTCATTGACCTTGCCCGTGACGCCATTTGCGTGCGTCCCAACCAGCAAGGTGATGACCATGACCACCCCCACTGAAGAACTCTCACCGCCGCCCTATTCGGTCTATCCGTCTGTTCCGTTGGCTCAGGCCCTATACCCGGAAACCGCGAAGTGGGGCCTGGGCCAGCGCGAAACCGACCCCAATGCGCTCTTCACCTTTGAGAACTGGTACGCTGCCACCGTCAACGATCTTTACGCGATCTACTGGCGGGACTCGAGCATTGCGGTGGCCTCGGCCGTCGTCACCAAGGTGAGTGATCGCTACAACCTGTCCATCCCCAAGACCAAGATTCCGGAAGGCGAGTTCCCGGTGTACGGCCAGGTCACGCGCGCTGCCAGCGGGCAGTTGGTGCGCTCGATGCCTGACACCTACTTGGTGAAAACCAAGCGGCCCGGTGGCCTGACGTTCTGGGCGTCCGAACAATTTCACAGAGGCTTGATCCTGTCGGTTGAAGGGTTTGCGGCGGGTGCAATCCTTAATCCGACCAACATCACAAGCGGGCTGTGGTGCCTGATTACCAGGTACGAAAACATCCGCAAGAACGACACCGTCACCGTCGCCTACGGCGCCACGACGATCGACCATGTTGTCAGCCCGGACGAGGCTGCCGGGCCGGGGCCGATCCGGGTTTTTATCAGCCCGTCGGTTATCCAGGCGGGCAACCTGTACGGCCCGGTGAGTGTGCAGTTCATGGTGCGCGACGTAGTGAACAACACCTCCGGTGAGAAATACGCCTATTCCCGGCCATACCTCCTCAACAGCGAACTGGACCCCAGCCTGCTTGACCCGCCGATTTTCACGGTAAACGAGGTCGAAGCCTCTGTCGTCGATCTGGATCAGTTCAGCGCGGCACGCTTTGCCGCGCTGGTTGCGTTGCCGCGCAAGACGCCGACGCCGAGCCCGAGCAACCGCGTTGTGCTCATATTGGTGATTACCCAGGTTACCGAGTATGGAGAGTCAACCCGCACCCTTCGTTTGCCTGCGGTTACCGACAGAAACCTGCGGGGGGAGAGCATTCCTATCGGCAACGACGTGCTCAGCTCGCTGACGGATGCCACGGTCAGCTTAAGGTTCGAGTGGCAAACCGGCACTGGTTCGCCACTGGGGCATTCGGGCACCAGTGTGGTCAGGGTGGTAGGTACACCGACTCCCGATGTATTGCCCTACCCAACACTCAACGGCGCTTCAACCACTGCGCAAGTGACGACAGTTGATCCGCTGGCTATTCAATACAACACCGGTGTGACGGTTAAATACCCTGGCATGCTTGCCACGGACAGCATCACACTGAGTTGGATTTATCAGGATGGAAGTCAGTATCAAACCACCCTGAGTGGTCATGCGAGTGGCGCGGTAGTGTTCGACCTGACGGCGGCTCAGGTGCTGCATCACAGTGTCAATAGCCGGGTGCAGTTGAAGTATTCGATTCAACGAGGTGGAAGAACGGCTCAGTCAACCGTTCAAACCGTTACCGTCGGGGCTATTGCGCCATCCCTGTTGCCAACGCCCACAATTAATTATCAGGCCAACGGAACGGTCATCGACTTGAACAACTTTGCGGGCAATGCTCAGTTGACGTTGAGCCAATGGCCGTTAAGTAAAGCAGGGCAGCGTGTATGGATTACGTTGATGGGAGAGGGGCGATCGCAGGAGGTGCTGACGGATTATGTGGTCAAGACTAATGACGCGATAAATGGCCTGGTGAACCAGGCAGTGCTGCGTAACGTTTTGACAGCGCTGCCGAGGAACTCCCGGTTTCAGATTGAGACTCGAGTGGCCTACGATGGCGGCACGGACAAATGGCGAGCCGTAGTGTTTCCAACCGCGAGCTACATCATCAACGATTCGTGGACGGACGCTGTATCCAACTTTCCGGGTGGAAGCTATGGGCCCTGGAGTGCCGGTGCAGGTGCGGCGGGCGGTTATATGTCGGGCACCGGTTTTCAAGTCGTCACCGCACTCTGGCCAGCCTCGAACGCGGGTGTACTGTTCAATGCGGTGCGTAATTTCAATAGCGCTCACCGTTATCGGGTGGATGCAACTATCTATAATCAGTCGGGTTATAACGATCCGCTACTGGCTATATATGTGGCAGGGCAGACCCTCAAAGGCCCAGTCTCCATACCCCGGCAGCAATGGTATGTCCTGGATGCCGAGTTTGTCGGCAATATGGGCGGTGCAGAAGTTGTACTTTATAACTACCAGGCCAAAGGGGGCGGCAGTGGTGCGGAGGGTGGCAATGACTTCATCGTCAACTCGCTGCGAATCACCCGTCTGACCTGATCAGCAGTCATGTTTGAGCGTGGGGCGGGACAGTGCTGCTTAACCGTGCGCTGTCCCTTTTGCATGCCCCTCAAATCTTCCAGTGACTCGCCGTCTTGGCCAGCCGCTGGCGCATGGCATCCACATTCGCCGCCAGTTGCAACGTCAATAACCGATACCCGTCCAGCGCACTCTGTACCGGCGCTTCCAGTGCGTCGTCATCCGCTGTGTGCGTGGCAGGCCGTTCCAGCCGCTCGGTAAACCCCAGCTTCAAGGCCCGTGCCATGCCCACCCACTGCACCCGAATCTGCCGGTGCTCCGCCTTCAACATCACCTGCATCCGTGCCATCGCCTGTGCATCGCGTGGATCGGGCCGGGTATTGCCGAGAATCTCCAGGGTGCTGATGCACATGCGCAGGTGCCGTTGGATCGCATCCAGTTCGGTCATGGAGATGCGCACTTCCTTGGACACTGACGGCATCAACGAGCGCAACTGCAGCATGGCCGCATTCAAGCGGTTGAGCAGCTTCAAGTGTTCATCATCGGTGACCGACTGGCCGCTGATGATTCGGCTATAGATTTGCGCGCAGTCACGCAACGCGCTGGCCAGGTTGTAGCGCCATGAGTACACCGCGTACAGCGGCAGGGCGAAGGAGAACGCCAGCGCCAAGACAATGCCGATCAGAATGTCGACGGTGCGCCACAAGCCGTCGGATATCGGATTATCCCCGTGCCCCGCGACGATAAACACCGTGATCGCCGACAACAGCGCGATGTAACCGCCCTTGCCGATGGCGTGATAGGAAAAGAACCCGCACACCACCGACATCAACAGATACGTGAGCAATGGCTGACCGAAATAGGCCTGTTGCACCACCAGCAACAAGCCGACGCTGGCGCCGATCAAGGTGCCGTAGGCGCGCTCCACAGCTTTTTTGCCGATATTGCCGTGGTGCTGCAAACCGCCGATCACGATCAGCATGGTCACCGAGGCCCACTCGCCGTGCGGCAGGTTGATGCCGGTGGTGAGCAGGATGGTCGCCAGCAAACCGATGGACACGCGCACAGCGTGGATCAGTTTGGCATGGCGATAGCGGCGGTAGGGGTCCAGCAAGGGGCGCAACAGGCGCCGTGCGAACGCGGGCAAATGCAGGTTCATCGGTATTGACGTGGCCTTAGTAGTCAGTGCGAACGCGGTCTAAGTGGTGGGCGCGGGCTTGCTTGCAAGTGCGCGGTGTCAGTCAAAGATGTGTTGACTGACACTGCGCTTTCGCGAGCAAGCCCGCTCCCACCTGTTGAACTGCGCCATCTTTAGAAAATGTAGTCGGTCGTCAAGAAGCTTGAGTCACGGTTGCGCAGGATATCGCTGACCAGCGCCTTGTTGCTTTCCTGGAACTTGGTCGCCACCAGCGTGCGGATCGAGAACACGCGCAATGCGTCATGTACCGACAGCGTGCCCTCGGCCGAGTTCTTGCGGCCGTTGAAGGGGAACGTGTCCGGGCCGCGCTGGCACTGGGCATTGAGGTTGATACGGCCAACCTGGTTGGCGAACACATCTACCAGGCGCCCGACCTCCACGGCGTTGGTGCCGAAGATACTCAGTTGTTGACCGAAGTCCGAGTCCAGTACGTAGTCGATCACTGTGCCCAGGTCACGGTAAGGCACAATCGGCACCACTGGCCCGAACTGCTCCTCGTGGTACACGCGCATCTGTGGGTTCACCGGGTACAGCACCGCCGGGTAAAAGAACGAACCGCGGCTGGTTGCGCCATTGGCATTCACCACCTTGGCGCCATGCTGCGCCGCATCGGCCACCAGCGCGTTGAGGTAATCGACCTTGCCGACTTCCGGCAGCGGCGTCAGCGAGACGCCGTCTTCCCAGGGCATGCCGGGTTTCAACGTGGCCAGCTTGGTGTTGAATTTCTCGATAAAGCGCTCGACGACATCTTCGTGCACAAACAGGATTTTCAGCGCAGTGCAGCGTTGGCCATTAAACGACAGCGAGCCGGTGACGGCTTCGTTGACCGCATTGTCCAGGTCCACCTCGGGCAGCACGATGCCAGGGTTTTTCGCATCCAGGCCCAAGGCCGCGCGCAGGCGGTGTGGTTTGGGGTGCAGCTTTTTCAAGTCGCTGGCGGCCTTGTTGGTGCCGATGAACGCGAAGATATCGATCTTGCCGCTGGCCATCAGCGCACTGACGGTTTCACGGCCACTGCCGTAGATCACGTTGATCACGCCGGCCGGAAAGCTGTCACGGAACGCCTCCAGCAGCGGGCGAATCAACAGCACGCCAAGCTTGGCCGGCTTGAACACCACGGTGTTGCCCATGATCAGCGCCGGGATCAGCGTGGTGAAGGTCTCGTTCAGCGGGTAGTTATAAGGCCCCATGCACAGCGCCACGCCGAGCGGCACGCGGCGGATTTGCCCCAGCGTGTCCTGTTCCAGCTCGAAGCGGCTGCTGCGGCGGTCGAGTTCCTTGAGGGCATTGATGGTGTCGGTGATGTAGTCGCAGGTGCGGTCGAATTCTTTCTGCGAGTCCTTGAGGTTCTTGCAGATCTCCCACATCAGCAGCTTGACCACCGCATCACGCTGTTCGCGCATGCGCCGCAAGAAAGCTTCCACATGCTGGATGCGCTCGGCCACGCGCATCGTCGGCCATTCGCCCTGGCCTCGGTCATAGGCGCGCACGGCGGCGTCGAGGGCAGTCAGGGCGGTGTCGGCGTCCAGCAGGGGCGTGCTGCCGATATGCACGCGCTCATCGCCCAGTTGCACCGGGCTCAGTACCTGGGCCAAAGGGCCGTTCCACACCTGCAACTGGCCGTCGACCAGGTAATCACGCTGTTCAATGGGCGCCGCCAGGCGAAATTGCTCGGGAATATCGGCGGCGGAGGTCGGAAACAGCTGGTCGAGCAGGTTACTGGTGGTCATGTCGCTACCCCTGGAATAGTTGCAAAACATGACTAGAGAGTCACCCATCCAAGGGCTGTGTGGCAAGCGCCAGACGCATTACAGCAGCGTCCCTGCCAACGCCACGCCCAGCGCTGCGCCGATTTGTCGCGCGGTGTTGAGGGTGCCGGCGGCAATTCCGGCCTGTGCCGGGTGCACCGCGTTCATCAGCGCGGCGGTGGTGGCGGGAGTGATCAGCCCCGCCGCCAGGCCGATGATCGGCAGGGGCACCACGAGCAGGGCATAGTCGGGGGATGTGCCGCTCATCAGCAACTGGCCGAAGCCGGCCACGTACAGCACCAGGGCGCCGCCGATCAGCCAGCGACTGCCGAACGCGCGCACCAATTGGCCGGCCATCAGGCTGCCAATGCTCACCAGCACCGTCAGCGGCAAAAATGCGACGCCGGTCCACAGTGGCGAGAAGCCCAACGTTCGCTGGAAATACAGGCCGAGTAAAAACATCAGGCCGTACAGCAGCAATGCAGATACCAGGGAAACCGCCGCGCACAGGCTGAACACGCGGCTGCCGAACAGTTGCACCGTAAGGCGCAGCCCGCCCGCTGCCCGCGGTTGTCTGGCACTGGCGGCAAGGCGCGCACTCAGTGCGACGGCGAGCAGTCCCAGTGGCGGATTGACGAGGAAGAGACTTCGCCATCCCAGCATCTGGATCAGCACGCCCCCCACCCACGGCCCGGCGGCCATGGCGATGCCGCCGCACCCGGGCCATACGCCGATAGCCGCCACGCGCCCGGCAGGGTTGTCGAGGTAGGCCTGATTGATCAGTGCCAGGGAAGCGGGCACCAGCAATGCCGCGCCGACGCCCTGCAGCACGCGCGCGGCGATCAGCATCAGAGCGCACCCATCATTTGGCCGGGCCGTTGGGCGTGCAGTTGCTCAGCGCGTTGTGCGAAGCCGGTTGGTTGCGCCGCTCGAAAGATTCCCGCGCGGTACGGGTCACGCCCACGGGCTGGACGCAGTTGAAGGCGCAATTGGGTCTGGACCCGCGTGACCTGGAAAAGCCTGAGCAAAAGCAGGCGTGCGGCGGTTAAACTACGCGGCTTTCTTGAAGGAGTTCACATGAGTCAGTACCAGCCGGGCATTCTTGCCGCACCGGTGCCCTTGCAGGCACGCCATCTGTTTTTTGCCGTGGATTGCCTGGCTGCCGTACCCGGCGCATTGGACGCGCTGGTGCAGTTGACCGATTCGTCCGCGGTGGTGGGTTTGGGTGAGCCGCTGGTGACTGCACTGGGCGCAACCATTGACGGCTTGCGCGCGTTCCCTGCCGTCAGCGGCCCGGGCGCGCATAACCCCTCCACCCAGCAGGCGCTGTGGGTATGGCTGCATGGCGTGGATCGCGGTGAGCTGCTGTTGCGCAGCCGCAGTGTTGAAAAAGCCATGGCGCCGGCCTTTCGCCTGGTGCAGATGACCGAAGGTTTCCGCTACAAGACCGGCTTCGATTTGACCGACTATGAAGACGGCACTGAAAACCCCCACGACGACGCCGCGGTCGAAGCCGCGATGACCGACAGCGGCGCCAGCTTTGCCGCGATCCAGCAGTGGCAGCACGACCTCGACGGTTTTGCCGCTTTGCCTGCGCAAGAGCGCGACCACATCATCGGCCGCCGCCATGGCGATAACGAAGAGCTGGACGACGCACCCGAGTCCGCGCACACCAAACGCACCGCGCAGGAAAGTTTCACGCCGGAAGCCTTCGTGGTGCGCCGCTCGATGCCTTGGGCCGAGAACGGTCAGGCAGGGTTGATGTTCCTCGCCTTCGGGCATTCCTTTGATGCATTTGAAGCCCAACTGCGGCGCATGAGCGGGCTGGAAGACGGGATAGTGGACGGGCTGTACCGCATCAGTACACCGTTGACGGGTGGCTACTACTGGTGCCCGCCGCTGAAGGACGGGCACCTGGACCTGAGTGCGATCAGCTATACGCCGCACCTATAAACCGCTGGGCGCGGGCTTGTTGTGGGGAGCGATGTTGCTGTGGCAAACGGGCTTGCTGTGGCAGCCGGGATTGTTGTGGTGAGCAGGCTTGTTGTGGCAAGGGGGCTTGTTGTGGCGAGCGGGCTTGCCCCGCGTTGGGCTGCGCAGCGGCCCCAAAACCGGCTAGTCGGTTTGCCTGATAAACCTGGGTATTTGTAGCAGGGGCCGCTTCGCGCCCCAACGCGGGGCAAGCCCGCTCGCCACAACAAGCCCGATCGCCACAGCAAGCCCTCTTGCCACAACAAGTGGGCTTGCCACGACAAAGACGCTTGCCAGAATAACGCCGCTCGCGGCACCTGTCGGTCAGCTGTTGTGCATACCCAGTTGGGCATACAGCGGCGCCATCCCCGCGCCTCGGCAGTGGCGGCAACCATACGGGCTGAGAACCACCGGCGCTTTTAGTTGCGTGACGGGCGTACGTTCGATCCAAGTGGGCGCAACAAACCGATACCCCTGGCCCGGCACCGTGGCGATGTAGAACGCCTCTTCGTCGCCGAGGGCGCGGCGCAGTGTCTTGATCTGCGTGCGCAGGTTGCATTCTTCCACCACCGTTTTCGGCCAGGCGATAGCCAGCAAGCGGTCTTTTTCCAGCAGTTCACCGGGCCGGGAGGCGAGGGCGATCAGCAAGGTCAGGGCGCGGCTGCCCAGGGCCACGGGTTGCCCGTGCTTGAGCAGCCGATGACGTTGGGGCAGCAGTTGGAAGGGGCCGAAGTGGATCTCGAGGGTGGCGTCATCGGTGAGGTGGCGGCGAGTTGAATACGTCATGTCATTGAACCTTTAGGCGTGGGAAACAGCCCGGCGCAGCTGCGTTTGCGCCAGGCTGTCGGGGGAGGTCAGGTGTTGATGGCGGGGATCGGATCGGCGGGGTAATCGCCGTCCATGGTCGGGCCGCCGGTCAAACCGTATTGCTGCAGCACCGGCGCCAGTTGACCGTAGAACGCGTCTTGCGCCTTGCCGTGGGCATCGGCCAGGGCGAACGGCAGAAACGCGCTGCCGATCCCGCCGAGGATCGCCGTGGCCCCGCCGAGGATGCCGCTGATGGTGCCGGCCACTGCGCCGATCTCAGTGGCGCCATACAAGCCGGCGCCGGCTTCCACCAGGCCGGCGACGGCCGCGCCCGTGCCGAGTACGCCGGTGGCGACCGAGAAACTGCCGGTGAGGTAATCACCTTTCTTCAGGGAATCGACACCGCCGATAATCCCGATCACGCCGCCGATGATCCCACCGGCCGAACCGATGATCTTGCCCGCCGCGCCGATATTGGCGATCTGTTCGGCTGACAACGGGCCTTTGCCCACCGGCACCTTGCCCGGGAAGTCGCCGATGGTGCCGCCGTCCGGACGGTTGACCCAGGTCACCCCGTAACCGGCTTCCTTGGCGTACTTGGTGCCGCCTTCCAGCAACAGGCCGGCGAATTGCAGCCCCGCCGACACGCGGTTGGCGTCCGCCACCGGCGTATTGCTGCCGTTGGCCGAACGCGCCATCAGCACGCCGCTCATCAACACCGCGCTGCCGATGTGCAGCAGGCCTTGCTTGAACGCCGGGCTCACATCCCCGAACTTCATGCCTTCGATGGCCTTGGGCAAGGCGTCGGCAATCTTGTTGCCCTGGCGACCGATGTCCCACACCGAGCGCAGCATCGACACCACTTGTGCCGGGTCGATCTTGCCGCCATCGGCGGTAACAAACATCTCGGGGTTTTTCTGCTGGGCATCGTTGATCGCGGCGGTGACTTTGGCCTCGTCAAAATTGCCTTTGCCATCGCCCAGCGTCACATTGAGGGTGTCGGTGGTCGCGCCGCCGAGCAGGGCATCGCTGAGGTTTTCGTTGAAATTAACCTGCAAGGTCGCGGCGTCGTCTGCTGTGGCCTTGTCCCCGAGGAAGGCCTGGGCCGACGCGGCGCTGGCCGCAAAACTGCTGGCCGCCACGGTCGGGTCCATGCCACCGGCCACGGCGTCGGTGAAAGCTTTGCCGGTGACCAGTTCGTTCTTGTAGTAGCTCTGGATCGCGTCACTTTGCCCGGCGTTGGCGGCGACTTTGCTCAAGTCGACATGGCCCTTGCCGCCCAGTGCCAGGTTGGCGATGGTTGCATCGTTGGCGGCGTTTTGCAGGCCCATGCCCATGTCGATCTGCTTGCCGTTCTGATCCTTGGCATTGAGGTTGTCGTTGAGGTTCTTGCCCGACTCGATGCCATCGGCGAAGTAGTTCTGCAGGGCGACCTTCATGGTCGGGTCGCTGCTGACGATGTCGCTGAGTGCTGGGCCGCGGTTGTTCTGCAGAAAGCTTTGCACATCCGGGTCCGCCGACAGGGTCTCGATGCCGCTCTGCAACTGCGCCTTGATCTTGTCCTCGTTGGGGTTCAGGCCCCAGTTCGGCGAGGTGTACTTGTCCATCAAACCGGCATGGGGCACGTAGTCGCTGACCAGCAGGCGCGTCTGCGCATCGGTCAGTTGCACCAGCACCGCAGCCTTTTGTGCGCCGCTGTAGTTCTGCGGGTTGGCCAGAATGTCGGCGGTCAGCTTGGAGGTGTCGACACCGGCCACGGCATCGCGGGTGGCGGCGCCGTCGAGGAAGGTCAGCGTGTCGCTGTCGGTTTTCGGCGCCTGTTTTTCCAGCCACGCGCCGATGTTGTCGCGCGTACCGATGTTGTCCGATTTGCCGGTCGCCGGGTTGTCGCCACCGGTTTCCAGTGCGTGGAACATTCCGGGCCTGGACCACATGGCCGCAGCACCCGTTAGTTCGTTGCTCAAGGCCGAATCACTGCCCAGCGCCTCCAGGTTGTCGGGGCGAATCATGCCGTCGTTGCTGCGCTGGTTATCGCCTGGGCGCATCGCGGTACCGGAACTTGCGACCAGGCTCTCGTTGGCCATCACGATGGCAGCGGACTTGGCGTTGGCGGTGGCCAGTTCGCCGGGCTTGCTGCCCATGAAACTGGCGAAGGATTTCGACGCCGCGCCAAGGTCTTTGTTGGCGTTGTCGATAAAGTGGTCGACGTCGGAATGGGTGATCACGTTGTCGGCTTTACCGCGACCGCCGCTGTCCAGCGCGGCCATCAGGTTCGGGCTGCTGGCCACGTATTTGAGCACCGCCTGGGCTTCGGGCGGCAGGCTCGTGGGCGGGTTGGCGAAGTCAATCGGCGCACCATGCAGGCCCCAGGCATCCCAGTTTTGCGAGAGCAATTGCGCAGCGGCGCGCGGGCGGTTCAGGTCGAGTTCTTCCTTGGTTGGCGTACCGCTGGTGTTACCGGTAATCGTGTCCCAGTCCTCGGCGCCGGAGACGCCGAACGACGAGGTGTCGATCCACGAGGTGTCCGAGGCGCCGGCCGCGCCGGTGGTGCCGGCATACAGCTTGGCCACTTGGTCGTACAGGGCGGGGGTGATGTCCTGGGACACAATGACTTTGTCGCCGGAAGCGGTGTTATAGCGAATCAGGCCCGGCCCGACTTCCTCGGGTGCGCCGATGTTGGCAGCCGGGTCCATGGTTTCGTTGGGGCCGGCCAAGCGATAGCCTTCGGCCTGGCTGGCGTTGATGGCGAACATTTTGCTCGAGTCGCCGCTGACCTGGGCAAACAACGTCGGGGTTTGTTTCTGGCTGACCACGATCTTGTCACCGGACGTGGTTTCGTATCGGATCAGGCCCGGGCCCAATTCCGTCGTGCTGCCAA
This sequence comes from Pseudomonas sp. MF6747, assembly GCF_963890955.1. Taxonomy (NCBI): domain Bacteria; kingdom Pseudomonadati; phylum Pseudomonadota; class Gammaproteobacteria; order Pseudomonadales; family Pseudomonadaceae; genus Pseudomonas; species Pseudomonas sp. MF6747. The sequence continues at coordinate 21,452 of NZ_CAWPSZ010000004.1, read as the reverse complement.
TCGCCTTGTAGTTGCCCAGCCCCGGCGCCACGGTACTGGCGTCGGCTTCGGTGTACCCGGCGGCCTTGCTGTCGGCGAGGTTTTTTTCGACGCTGGCGTCGGCCTGTTGTGCATTGTATTGGTCGACCAGTTTCTCGTAGAGCCGGGGGTTGTCGATTTGCTTGAGGGTTACCGGCTTGTCACTGCCCAGTGGCGTATAGGTGATGCTGTTGTTCACCGGCGCCTGCACATTCTGATAGGGCAGGGGGATCGAAGGGCCGCGGATCTTCGACGGATCGAATGTCGGCTGGTTGACGGCCGTGAACAACGCGGTTTCGAATTTTTTCTGCGAGCCGTCTGTGCCCGGAGTGTCAACAGGGTCACGACTACTTGGGATCGCTGGCATAAATGATCACCTGGAAGTTCTTTCATATATCAGGACCTGCGCACTAACGATTTCGGCTATTAGTGCAACTGTACTAATTCGGCGCAGGCAATTAGTTGCTCGCGGGCATTAAGGCCACTCGCGCCGAGCTATCAAACGTGATGATCAAGTCGCTTTTGTTACAAATGGAAATATCTGCAAAGTTGGGCAAAAGGCTATTAGCGAAAAATGTGAAGTCGTCGCGAAAATAGCGCTGATAACGTCCCGGATCGAACACTCAACCACGGGCTGTAAGTTCGAAAACTGTCCAGATGATGCCGCGAAAGGCCCGCAAACACTGGGCCTTTTGCGTGTGTGTATTTTTTGAAAAAAGTTCAACGGCCCCAGATGCATGAGTTTTTCTCACTGCCAGGTTGAGCCAAACCTTTCACACCCTGTCAGCGAAACGTTTCACAAGCTTTCACAGCGAAGGCGTTTTGATCGTGAGTAGTATGGGGGCCATGCAAACCAACGACGGTTCGAAGGCTCACTGTCTGACGTTTTGGGCATTCACCGGTTTGCATACTTTCAGTGTGCTGTTGCGCAACTGAATAACTTCCCTATCGATGCAAGGAGATGAACATGGCTGATGTCCCACCAGTAAAAGCCGGCGGCGCCGACGACGCTATCGCGAAGATGGAAGCGACCTTCAACATGGCTATCGAGAAGTCGGCCAAGATCACTGAAATCAGCACCGCGAAAAAAGCGGAGCTCGACGCCACCAAACAGCGTCCGCAGAACTGATTCGCCAAAACGGGCGGCGCCGGCGCTGCCCGTTTACCTGCTGAGTGTTTTCACCTTCTGATTGTTGACCCCGTTGCACATGCTCAAGGGGGCAAACCCGAACATGACAGCCTTGATTTCCTTGGGTCCGGTCGCTGGTATTGGCGCACCGACCCTGACTGTGACCAGCGGTTTGCATCAGGGCAGTTCCCTGGTGCTCGACCAGCCTGTCTACACCCTCGGCGCGGACCTCGCGGCCGACCTGGTACTCAGCGATCCCGGCATCGCTGGCCTGCACCTGCGCCTGCGGTTTGAGGGTGGCCAGGTGGCAGTCGAAGCGTTGGGCGGCGATGTTGTGCTTGGCAACAATGTGCGTATTCCCCAAGGCAGCGGCCATCGTGCGCGACTGCCTTTGCAGCTGCGTATCGGCACGGCGGGAGTAAGCCTGGCCTCGCCTGAGGGGGCAGAAAAACCTTCGGACGCCACACGCACATTCACGCCCTGGATTGTCGCGATCGTCCTGCTGTTTTTGTGTGCGGGTGCGCTGGCAGTGCGCAACGACACGCCGCTCACCCAAACCGCGGTCGCGGCGCAGGTGCCTGCGCTGCAAAAACCGTCGCGTGAACACGCCAAAACCTGGCTGGAGCAGCAACTCCAGGCTGCCCATCTGGATGCCATAAAGGTCACTGACGCCAACGGCCAGCTCAGTGCCGTCGGCAGCTTCGAACAGTCGCAAAAACCTCAGTGGCTGGCCCTGCAACAAGCCTTCGATGAACGTTACGGCCAACAGATCGTCCTCAACCCTCGCGTCAGCGTACGCGCCGACGCCGCACGCCCGCGTGTGCGCTTCCAGGCCGTGTGGTTCGGCACCAATCCCTACGTGATCAACGACAGCGGCAAGCGCCTGTACCCCGGCGCGCCCCTGGCGGACAACTGGGTGCTGGAGCGCATCGAGAACAACCAAGTGATCCTCGCCCGCGGCGAAGAGCGCTTCACCTTCACCTTATGAGTCGCCCCATGGAACGCACCCAACCCACCCGTGGGACCTGGCTTGCCTGCGATGGCGTCCCCCCCGCCAACCCAATTCAACCCGCCGCCACGCCATTCAAATGTGGGAGCGGGCTTGCCCGCGATGGCGTTCTCCCGGCCAACCCAATTCAACCTGACACCCCCACGCCCAACTGTGGGAGCGGGCTTGCTCGCGATGGCGTTCTCCCGGCCAACCCAGTTCAACCTGACACCCCCACGCCCAACTGTGGGAGCGGGCTTGCTCGCGAAAGCTATCTGTCAGGCGCTGGAGGTCCTGGGTCGGAGTACCTATCCAGCCATAAACGCTGCTCGCAGGCCCACGCATGAAAGTCGAACCCCGCCCGCTCATCCCCAGCGACGTACGCAGCGCCCCCGTCGAAGCCGTTCGCCCGGTCAACTCACGCCAGGCCACTGCGTTCGAAGCGGTGCTCAAAACCCGCAAGACCCAAACCCGCCGCTCGCTGCGCAGTGACCTCGAAGAACTCACCAGCGCCGCGGGCGTTGACTCCCTGCTGTTCGGCAGCGCCCGCTCCCTGGAGCTGCTGGAACACGTGATGGAACACATCCTGCCGTCCCTCGATGCCGAGACGGACATCAAGGAACTGGCCCATGACCTGATCAGCGAAGAGATCGAGATGCGCCGCACCCTCGAACAGCAACGCTCGGAGGTACATGCCTGATGGCCCGCGATAACGACGACGCCGTGCAATTGCTCAAGGGCATTGGCGAGCTGTACCGGCGCAACGGCCAGTCCCAGCGCGCGCTGGTGATGTTGCTGATTGCCGTCAGTGTCGCGCCCGAAGACGGCGTGTTGCTGCGCTCGCTGGTGCTCGCGTTCACCGACAGCGGCGACGCCACCCGCGCCCTGGGTGCCCTCGACCGGTTGGTGGCACTGGAAGGCGAGTCCGCCAGCCTGTTGCTGCTGCGCGCCCGCGCGCTGTGGTACGGCGAGCGCAAGGACGAAGCGCGCCAGTGCTTCAAACGCTACCTGGCTGCGCGCAGGGCCGGCGCATGAGTGCCCTCAACCGCCTGAACAACCTGGCGCGCATGGCGGCGCAGCGCACCGACGTGATCATCGTCGCATTCATGCTGATGGCGATTGTGATGATGATCATCCCGCTGCCCACCTACCTGGTGGACATGCTGATCGGCCTCAACATTGCCCTGAGCATCCTGATCCTGATCGTCGCGTTCTACATCGGCCATTCCGTGGAATTCTCCGCGCTGCCGCCGCTGATTCTGCTCAGCACCCTGTTTCGCTTGTCCTTGTCGATCACCACCACCCGCTTGATCCTGCTGCACGGCGACGCCGGCCATATCGTCAAGGCCTTCGGTGATTTTGTGATCGCCGGCCAAGTCGTGGTCGGCATGGTGGTGTTTTTGATCATCACCGTGGCGCAGTTCGTGGTGATCACCAAAGGCGCCGAACGCGTGGCCGAAGTGGCCGCGCGCTTCACCCTGGACGCGATGCCCGGCAAGCAGATGAGCATCGACAACGACCTGCGCAATGGCGACATCGACCAGGCCGAAGCGCGCCGCCGGCGTTCGCGCCTGGAGCGCGAAAGCCAGATGTTCGGCGCGATGGACGGCGCGATGAAATTCGTCAAAGGCGACGCCATCGCCGGCCTGGTGATTCTGGCGGTGAACCTGCTCGGCGGCATGCTGATCGGCATGATCGAGCGCGACATGCCGTTCGGTGTGGCGGTGCACACCTACTCGCTGCTGACCGTGGGTGACGGCCTGATCGCACAGATCCCGGCGCTGCTGATTTCGGTGGCGGCGGGCACGGTGGTCACGCGGGTCAACAGCGACGGTGAAGCCGGCGACCTGGGCAGCGAGATCATCAAGCAGCTGGGCGCCAGCTACCGGGCACTGGGCCTGACGGCATTGATCATGATCGGCGTCAGCCTGTTGCCCGGTTTTCCGACCTGGGTATTCCTCGGCTTGTCCGCAGCCTTTGGCGGCGCAGCGTTCGTGATGTATCGCCGGCACACCCGCCAGCCCCAGGGCGAGCTGGAAGCCTTGGCCGAACCCCCGGAGCCGGTGGTCGAGGCACAGGCCGAACTGGATGACAACCTGCTGCCCGATACTCGCGTGCTGCTCACCCTTGGCAGCGGACTGTCCCAGAGCGCGCCGCGCCAGTTGCTGCGCCAGCGTGTCGAAGCGCTGTGTCATGACATCCGTACTGACCTGGGCGTGGATGTGCCGGTGCCGGGCATCTACATGGAGGCCAAGGCCGCACCGGGCAGTTTCCGCGTGTCGCTGGAAGGCGTGCCGGTGAGCGAAGGCGAACTGCCGATCAATTGCCTGCTTGTGCAGGACGACCCGGTGCACGTGCAACTGCTGGACATCGCCACTGTGCAAGCCGACTCACCGCTCAACGGCCGCAATGCCCACTGGATCGAGCGCCAGCACGAAGAGACCCTGCGCAACGCCGGCATCGGTTTCCTGCTGCCCGACGAAGTCTTGCGCGGCGTGCTGGAACGCAGCCTGCGCCGCTATGCCGCCGATTTCCTCGGCATCCAGGAAACCCGGCTGCTGCTCGAACGCACCGAAGCCACGTACGGCGAACTGGTCAAGGAAGCCTTGCGCCTGGTCCCCTTGCAGCGTGTTGCCGAGACCTTGCGCCTGTTGGTCGGCGAAGGCGTGTCGATCCGCAATCAGCGCGCCTTGCTCGAAGCCATGGTGGAGTGGGGCGCCCGCGAGACCGATGCCGGGCGGCTGGCCGAACATTTGCGTGCGGCGTTGGCGCGGCAGATCAGCCATCAGTACGCCGACCGTAACCGCGTCATCGGTGCACTGGTGCTGGCGCCGGGCCTGGAAGACCAACTGCGCGCGTCCCTGCGTCGTCAGGAGCCGCAGCGCGAATTGATCCCCGAAGACGTCAGCCGCGCCTTGCTCGCGCAACTGCGCCAGGCCTGTGAAAACACCCGCGAGGTCAACAGCGCGGTATTGCTGGTGCACCCGGAGCTGCGGCGCAGCCTGCGCCGTCTGGTGTTGCGCGGTGAACTGGAGCTGGCGGTGCTGTCGTTCCGCGAGCTGGCCACCGAGTACAACCTGCAAGCGCTGGTGACCATCAGCCTCACCGATATTTCCAACCGCCGCGCGCCTGCCGCGGCTTCCGTCACCTCCCTGGCGTCTGCCTCATGATGCGTTTTTGTATGTTGTTGCTGGCTCTGGTCACCGCTGCAAGTCAGGCTCAGGACATTGCCAACGGGGCCTCGGGTTCGATCAACCTGGCGTCCGGAGAAGGGCGCATTCTGCATTTTGTGGCGCCGGTGGATTCGGTACTGGTCGCCGAGCCGAATGTGGCCGACCTGCAAGTGGTGTCGCCGGGCACGATTTATATTTTCGGCAAGGCGCCAGGCAATACCAGCCTGATTGCCCTTGGCAATGACGGCAAACAACTGGCCAGCCTGACCTTGTCGGTCAGCAGCGGTACCGCCGCGGTGACCACGCCGATGCAGGCATTGCACCCTGGCAATGGCGCGCAAATCAGCGGGGCCGGCAACCGCCTGATCGCCAAGGGCACCGTCGGTTCGGTGGCCGAAGCGACGGACCTTAACGCGCTGCTCAACCCTCAGGGCCAGGGCTTCCAGAGCGCAATCAACACCACCGAATACGCAGGCGCGGCCCAGGTGAACTTGCGCGTACGGTTTGCCGAAGTGTCGCGCTCCGAATTGCTGCACTACGGCGTGAACTGGAACGCGATGTTCAGCAACGGCACCTTCTCCTTCGGCCTGATCACCGGCGGCGGTCTGGCAGCCGCAACGGCCGGTGGCCTGGCAACGGCAGGCACCGGCTCGGGCAATGTGAACATCGACGGCATGCTCGACGCGCTGCAGGCCAACGGCATTTTGCAGATATTGGCCGAGCCGAATATCACCGCCATGACCGGCCAGACCGCCAGCTTCCTCGCCGGTGGCGAAGTGGCGATCCCGGTGCCGGTCAACCGTGACCTGGTGGGCATCGAATACAAGTCGTTCGGCGTGTCACTGCTGTTCAACCCGACGCTGTTGCCCAACGGCCGCATCGCCCTGCAAGTACGTCCGGAAGTCAGCAGCGTGGTCAGTGGCGGCACCGTGGATTTTGGCAACTTCCATGTGCCGTCCTTCAGCGTGCGCCGCGCCGACACGCGGGTGGAAGTCGGCAGCGGGCAGACCTTTGCGATTGCCGGCCTGTTTCAACGTGAAAGCAGCCAGGACATCGAGAAGCTGCCGCTGCTTGGCGACTTGCCGATCCTGGGCAACCTGTTTCGCTCCAAGCGTTTCCAGCGCAATGAAACCGAACTGGTGATCCTGATTACTCCATACCTGGTGGAGCCGGTGCGCAGTCGTACGCTCGCCACGCCGCTGGACGCACAACCGGCGACGGCCGCAGCCAGCGGACCGCGCAGCGGCGGCGCGTTCGGTTTTTACATGAATTGATGAGGGGGCCTGCGATGACTGCTTTGCGTGTGTTGATGCTCTTGCCCCTGGCGCTGATGGGTTGCCAGACCCACTTGGCGCCGGTGTATTACGCGCCGGAGTTTCGCGCTGATGGCTTGCCGAGCCAGTGCCAGCAACCGGCGGCCAAGGACGCAATCGGGCTGGACGAAGATTTCAAACCGACGCTGCCGTTGGGCTGCGCGAACAATTTGAATTTGATGCAGATGGTCGAGCGCAGGCAGGACCTGACCCAAGGCCGCACCACCGGCCCGGCCATGGCCGCCCCGGTCGGCCGCGCCGCCCAGGTCTACATCGAAGGCTTCGACCGCGAGCAGCTGCAGCGGCGCAAAGATCAGCAAGAAGCCAAAGCCGGCGCCACCGGAGGCCAACAATGACCAGGTGCACACCTATCCCACGTGAAAGCTGGCTTGCCTGCGATGCCGCCCGTCCGACCCACCCAAACCTCCCTGACACCCTGCAATCCAAATGTGGGAGCGGGCTTGCTCGCGAAAGCTATCTGACAGGCGGCATAGGTCTTGGGTCGGAGTACATAGCCATGGCTGCGGTAACGGCCACTTATGGTTCCGCTCTTACAGCGGGTGACTGTTTGAAGGATCAGAAAGTAACCAAAACGTCCTCGGCCCACCACTCGGCACCTCGCCCAGGCTCGGCGTGCCCTCACGCAGGCTTTGGAGCCTGTGCCGCCGCACTGGGCCATGCTTGGCCCCACGCGCCAAAACCTACGTTCGGCCAGCGTGGTTTAACGGTGCGCCTGAGATCACAATCCAAAGCAGATCAACAGCGGCCCGGTCGTGTCTCAACGCGGGTCCACCAACCCCAACTCTTTGGCCTGCACCACCGGATCACTGATCGCCTTAATTCGCTTGGCCTCCATCACCAATCGCGCGCGTTCCGCGGCGGGGATGTCGTCGAGGGGCAGGCTTGCAACCCGCTGCTCGTAACCGGCCAACACCATCACCAACAACTCATTGCGCTGATGCCTCGGCAATGCGCGCGGCGATTGGGTGACGGGCGCAATGGTATCCAGCGCCTGTTGCGGCTGCCCGCCAAGCGCATAAGCCAGGGCCAGGTTGCAGCGGCTGTCGAGGTCATCGGGCTGCAGGCTCAGGCTTTTGGCGAAGGCGGTTTGTGCGGCACTGGCCTGGCCATTCAGCACTTGGGCGATGCCCAGGCGGGTGTAGGCCACCGGCAGGTGATTGATCTGGGCAGCCTGCCCCAACGCCGTCACGGCGCGTTGGGTCTTGCCCAATTGCAACTGCGCAGTGCCAAGGCCGAGCAGGGCGTCGGCGTTGTGGGCATCAAACCCCAGCGCCTGCTGGAAGGCGCGTTCGGCGCCCAGCGCGTCCTTGGCGTCGAGCCGGGCCTGGCCGAGCTTGAGCCACAGCTCAATGCCGGCACCCGGTTGCTGGGTGGCGCGCTCGTACAACGCAGCCGCGCTGCTGTAGTCGCCGCGCTTGCTCAGGTCGTTGGCCAGTTGCAGGGATTTGTCGGTATCGGTCGCAGGTTTGCTGGAGCAGGCAGCCAGCAGCAAAGTGCTGGCGAGCAGAAATTTGTGGGTCATCGTCACAACTCGTCGGGCGAAGGCGCAGGCCATGTAAGCATATTTTTGATGGCGCTCCTATGCCTGTTCGGTGCGGGTTTTGCCAACGCGGCCGAGGAGCCCGCGTGGTTCTCGCAGCCCTACGCCTACGTGCTGGTCGATCAGGACGTTCGCAGCGCGTTGGAAGAATTCGGCCACAACCTCGACGTGCCGCTGGTGCTTTCCGACAAGGTACGCGGCAAGGCGCGCAGCACCATCCGCGCAGCCACCGCCGGTGAGTTCCTGCAGACCTTGTGCAGCACCAACGGCCTGACCTGGTACTTCGACGGCAACCTGTTGTACCTCAATGCCAGCGATGAAATCAGCACCAAGCTGTTCAAGGCCAGCGCCCTGAACCTGGACCAGTTGCAGGCCTACCTGAACACCCTCGACGTGTTCGGCCAGCAACTCTCCATGCGCAACGGTCCCGAGGGCGATGAAGTGTTTGTTTCCGGCCCGCCGCCGTACCTGGCGCTGGTGCAACAGCATGTCGACCACCTGCAACCCACGGTCGTGGCCGCCCCGGTGGCGCGCGAGCGCGGGGTGCGAGTGTTCCGTGGCGCACAAGTCAGTACCGAAACCCCAACCCAGTAAAGGAGCAGCACCATGTCCGTAACGGCCGTAGACAGCAACCTCGCCCCCGGTGGCGCCAGCCCTGAAGCCAAGTTCAACGCCGCGGTGGATAACGCCAAGGCCGCCGACAAACCGTCGGAGACCAGCGACGCCGAATTCAACGATGCGTTGATCACCCAGGCCGTCACCATCGGCGGTCAGTTCATCATCATGCCGAAGATGCAGGAACTGCTGAACGACGCCATGTCCGATGACGACGAAGAGTAGGGAGCCCCTATGACTATCAGTCTCGCCGCCGGCGCCACGGCCTTGCCGCCGTCCGCCGGTGCGGGGCCCGCCGGGGCCTCGCAGAACCTGTTCGAGCACATGGCCAATACCGCCAAGGGCATGCCCGAAGGCGCCAGCCCGCACCAGATCGGCTCGGGCCTGATGGAGCGCATGAACAGTTTCATCGACCGTACGCGCGCGTTTTCCGAACGCGCCGACGTGCTCACCAATAACCCGTCGGCGCCGCCGCCGGCCTCGGTGGAAATCCGCACGGCGAGTGCTTCGCCGCAGGGCGAGCCGGGCAAAAAAGTCGGCGAGCAGCAGGTCGACCAGATCGTGCACTCCCTGGGCAAGATGTTCGATTACTCCATCGAAACCCAGATGGTGGTGCGCGGTGCGACGCAGATTTCCGGGTCCGCCAACACGTTGCTCAAGGGGCAATAACGCTATGCCAAGCCCAAACCGCGCGCTGCGCCTGCTGCTGATCGGCCTGCTCGCCAGCCTCTTGCAGGCGTGCAACACCGACCTCTATACCAACCTCAGCGAGCGCGATGCCAACGCCATGGTCGCGGTGCTGCTGCGCGGTGGCATCCCGGCGGAGCGCAAGACCCAGGACAACGGCCAGCTCAAAGTGGTGGTGGACGAGGAGCGCTTTGCCGAAGCCATGACGCTGCTCGACAACGCCGGCCTGCCGCAACAGAGTTTTTCCAACATGGGCGAGGTGTTCAAGGGCAATGGCCTGGTGTCGTCGCCGGTGCAGGAGCGCGCGCAGATGATCTATGCGCTGAGCGAAGAACTGTCGCACTCGGTGTCGCAGATCGACGGCATCGTCGCCGCCCGCGTGCACGTGGTGCTGCCCGACAACGACCTGCTCAAGCGCGTGATTTCACCGTCGTCGGCCTCGGTGCTGGTACGTTACGACCCGGGCACCGACATCAATACGCTGATCCCGCAGATCAAGACCCTGGTCGCCAACGGCATTTCCGGCCTGAGCTACGACGGCGTCTCGGTGACGGCGATCAAGGCCGCCGTCGCCATCAGCCAGAACCCGGCGCAACCGCGGTTGGCGCGCTTCATGGGGCTGTGGTTGCTGGAAGACAACCTGGCGCAGGCACGCGTGATGTTTGGCGGCTTGCTGCTGATTGCCCTCGGCGCGCTTGGGGTATTGGCTCGCCAACACTGGGCGCGGCGTCAGTCCCAGGCGATGTATGTGCTCAAGGAGGGTGAATGAGCCTGGTTGAACGCTGGCAGGGGCTGATCGCCGAGCCGCTGCAGTTTGTGCGCGGGCCGAGCCTGGGCGCCTGTTTCGCCGATGAGTTGCCCGATGAAGTGCTGCAGGCCATGCAAGGCCAGGCGCGTTTTCGTCAGCGCCTGGAGCAGTTGCTGGTCAACCATTATCAGTTGGCGCCGATTGCGCACCTGGTGACGCCGTCCGCTGCCGACCTGGCGGTGTTGCTGTTGTCACCTGCGCAGTTTTCACGCCTGCCACGGTTGTGCGGTGCCATCTGGCATGCCTCGACCCTGAGCCGCGAGATCCGCCGTGAGGTGGTCAACGAATTGCGCGAAGGACTCGGTGCCGAGGTATTCAGCCAGGCGCTAGCGCAGCGCCAACTTGGCGGCGCCGCGGACCTGCTGCGCGAGCCATCGGAGCTGATCGAGGCCATCGACCGCGACGGCCAAGGCTGTGTTGCCGCCTGGCTGCAGGCTCAGCACGCCGACTTGCAGGGCTGGCTGCGCCTGCGTTTCGCCTTCCCCCAGGGCCACAGCGCACGCTTGCCCCGCGACCTGGAAATCGTCCAGGCCGCTGCGGCGAGCCTTGCGGCCGAGGACAACGCCCATGAGTGAATTACCGAGCCGGCCGACCGCGCGCATCCTGCGTGCCGAAGAAGCAGCGCTGTGGACCGATGGATTTGCTTTTCTGCAAGCCGCCAAGGACCAGGCCGAACAGATCAAGGCCGACAGCGACCAGTGGCTGCACGCCGCCCGCGCCGAGGGCTTTGAAAGCGCGCGCCAGGCAGGCGCCGAGCAAGTCGCGCAGTTGCTGGTGCAAACCCAATCCCAGGTGCAGCACTACTTGAGCAGCCTGGAAGCGTCGTTGGCCGACCTGGCCCTGGGCATCGTGCGCGAGGTGTTGGGTGAGCTGGACAGCGCCGACCGGGTGGTGCGTTGCACCCGCCAGGCCCTGAGTGCATTTCGCCAGGACCAGGCACTGACCCTGTGGGTGCCGCCGACCGAAGTCGAGGCCTTGCGCCAACGCCTCAAGCACGAAGGCCTGGCCATTGCCGTGGACGCCGATGAGCAGTTGAGCGCCGGTCAGGCGCGCCTCAACAGCCCAGCCGGGTCCGTCGAACTGGGCCTGGAGGCGCAGTTGCAAACCCTGCGCCGCAGCTTGCTGCCCTTTGCCGAAGAAGGTGTGGCATGAACCTGCAACAGCTGCTGCCGCGCCTGACTGAACGGTTGGCGCAAGCCCGTCCACGGCCGATGCACGGCACGGTGTTGAGCATTCGCGGTGTCCTGCTGCGCGCCAGTGTGGCCGGTGCGAGCATCGGTGAACTGTGTCAACTGCGCGACCCCGGCAGCGGCCGCAGCTTGAGCGCCGAGGTGATCGGCTTTGATGGCGACGAGGCGATTCTGTCGCCGATCGGCTCCATGGAAGGCCTGTCGACGCGCACGCAAATCACGGCGACCGGCGAAACCCTGGGCGTCGCCGTGGGCGATGCGCAACTGGGCCGGGTGATCAGCCCCATGGGCGATTTTCTCGACGGCGATGGCGTCCCGCCGACCCTGGCCTTGCAGCGTTACCCACTGCATGCCGAGCCGCCCGCACCGTTTTCGCGGCAACTGATCGTGCGTTCGATGGCGCTGGGCATTCGCTCCATCGACGGCCTGCTGACCCTGGCCCAGGGCCAACGCATGGGCATTTTTGGTGAGCCGGGCGTGGGCAAGTCGTCGTTGCTCGCCAGCATTGTCCGCAACAGCGAAGCCGATGTGATTGTGATCGGCCTGATCGGCGAGCGGGGCAGGGAAGTGCGCGAACTGCTCGACGTGCAACTCGACGCCCAGGCGCGCGCACGTACCGTGGCAGTGGTTGCGACTTCGGATCGCCCGGCGGCCGAGCGCGTGCGTGCGGCGTTTGTCGCCACCACGCTGGCCGAGTACCACCGCGACCAGGGCCGCAATGTATTGCTGCTGATGGACAGCCTGACGCGTTTTGCCCGCGCCCAACGCGAAATCGGCCTGGCCGTGGGCGAACCGCCAACCCGTCGCGGTTATCCGCCGTCGTTTTTCTCGGCCTTACCGCGCCTGCTCGAACGCGCCGGCCCTGGCCCCACCGGCAGCATCACCGCGCTGTACACCGTGTTGACGGAAGGGGATGCGGCCAGTGACCCGGTGGCCGAAGAAGCCCGTTCAATCCTCGACGGGCATATCGCCCTCAGCGCGGAATTGGCCCAGCGCAACTACTTCCCGGCAGTTGACGTGTTACGCAGCCGCAGCCGGTTGATGGAGCAGGTCGCCGGTGAAGAACACAAACGCCTGGCCATGCGCATACGTGAGCTGATGGCGCGCTACGGCGAAATCGAAATGCTGATCCGCGTCGGCGAGTACTCCGCCGGCAGCGACCCGCTGGCCGACGAAGCCATCAACCGCCATGCGGCCATTGAAGCGTTCCTGCGCCAGAACGCCGGCGAGCCGAGCAGCCTGGACCAGACCCTGATCCGCATGCGCCAGGTGTTGGCATGAGGTCAATGAACAACAGTGAACTTCAGGCCCATGCAAAACCCTGTGGGAGCTGGCTTGCCTGCGATAGCGGTATATCAGCAACACAAGGGCAAGCTGACCCACCGCCATCGCAGGCAAGCCAGCTCCCACCTTTGATTTTCATGGATTTACAGATTGCTGTGCTGGCATCAGAAAGGAGCAACCCCAATGAAAACCGACCAACTGCGCACCCTGCAAACCCTACGGGTGCTGCGTGAACAACGCGCCGCCAACCAACTGGCCGCCCAACAGCAACGCTGCGCGCAGACCCACGACGTGTTGAACGACGCCAGGGAGCAACTGCGCCTGCACCGTGAAGCGATTGCCGAGGAAGCCCGCCAGGTTTATGCATCCCTGACCGAGGGGCTGTCGGTGGCCAGCTGGCAGGCGGCTCAGGAACGTTTGCGCGGCCTGTCGGATGACCAGCAGGTGCTCGAGAACGACGTGCACCACGTGTCCACCACCCTGCAAAGCCAGGAGCGCGAGCGTGACCTGTTTCGCCAGGAACGCCTGAGCCGTCAACGCCAGTCCGAAGCCTGGCAAAGCCTGCTGGAAGGGCGTGAAAGTGATGAGCGCCGTGTCGGTGAATTGCGCGAAGAAGGCACCGGCACATGATCACCGCCCTTGCCGACCCGTTGGCACCCTGGCTGACGCAGTACGACCCGGCGCTGTTGGCGCTGCATAACCAGCTGCACCGTCGCCGTCGCGCCTGGCAGGGCCGTTGCGCCGGGCAAGCGTTGCGCGTGAGTTGGGCCGCCCAAGCGCAAGGCCTGGGCAATTCGCGCGATGTGTTTTTGTTGCTCGGTCGCGCCCCGGTGCGCCTGCGCCTGTCGTCGGCCGCGCTGGAGCAAGTACTGGTGCCGCTGGCGTTGCAGTTCGATGCGCAATTGCTGCCATCGTTGCCACGCTCGTTGCTGCTGGAACTGGCGGTGCTCGACCTGATCGAGACCCTGGAACCCGTGCTCGGCCACCCGGTGCAGTTAGTCGAGGCCACTGACGATCAGCGCGCCTATGCCGTGCACCTGGCGCTCGAATTGACCTTTGGCAACCAGCCGGCCATGAGCGCGCAACTGGACCTGAGCGAAGGCGCTGCCGTGCTGGTGGCGCAGCTGCTGGCGCAATACGGCCAGATCGAACCCGACCCGCTGCCCGCCCTGCGCCAGACCCTGGCGGTGGTGGCCGGGCGGCAGTGGCTGACCCTGGGCGAATTGCGCAGCCTGCGGCCCGGCGATGTGCTGATGCTGGAGCAGGGCTCGGGCCTGTTGCTCGACCTGGACGGGCGCTTGCAGGCCCGCTGCCAATACCAGGGTGAAGCATTGCAGTTGCAGGAAGAACTACAAGCCCCCCTTTTGCACATGGAGAACACGATGACTGATGTTGATGCCGCCGCGGCCCTGGATGACTTGCCGCTCAAACTGGTGTGCCAGGTCGGCAGCCTGGAACTGACCCTGGCGCAATTGCGGGAACTGGGTGCGGGTAGCCTGTTGCAGCTCAACACGCCCGGCGTGGACAGCGTTGACCTGATGGTCAACGGGCGTCGCGTCGGCCAGGGCCAACTGGTAAAAATCGGCGACGGCCTGGGCGTGCGCCTGCTGAGTTTTGCCACCCCATGACCGGTTATCAGCCGAACCTGATCGAGATCATCCTGGTCGTTGCGACGATCGGGCTGATCCCGTTGGCAGTGGTCACGCTCACCGGGTTCATGAAGATTTCGGTGGTGCTGTTCCTGATCCGCAACGCCCTTGGCGTGCAGCAGACACCGCCTAACCTGGTGCTGTACGGCATCGCGCTGATTCTGTCGGTGTACGTGACCACCCCATTGATTGGCGACATGTACCGCCAGGTCGAGGGACGCGACCTCAATATCGAGCATGTCGAGCAACTCAAGGACCTGGGCGATGCGCTGCGCCCGCCGCTGCAGGCGCATTTGAAGCGTTTTGCGAATGAGTCCGAGCGCGGTTTTTTTGTGCAGGCCACCGAGACCATCTGGTCGCCGGAAGCCCGCGCCGACCTGCGTGACGATGACCTCGTGGTGCTGATTCCGGCGTTTGTCAGCTCGGAGCTGACCCGCGCCTTCGAGATCGGCTTTCTGCTCTACATCCCGTTCCTGGTGGTGGACCTGCTGGTGTCCAACGTGTTGATGGCGATGGGCATGTCGATGGTCTCGCCGAACCTGATTTCGATCCCGCTGAAGATCTTTTTATTCGTGTCACTGAGTGGCTGGTCGCGCTTGATGCACGGTTTGATTCTGAGTTACGGCTGAGGCACGACCCATGGGCCAGGACGTTTTCCTGTCATTGATGAAACAGGCACTGATGACCGTGCTTATGCTCTCCGCGCCGGCGTTGGGCGTGGCGATTATCGTGGGCTTGAGCGTGGGGCTGTTCCAGGCGCTGACGCAGATTCAGGACCAGACCTTGCCGCAGGTGGTGAAGCTGGTGGCGGTGCTGTTGACCATCGTGTTTCTTGGCCCGGTACTCGCAGGCCAAGTTGCGGAGCTGGGCAGCCAGGTGCTGGATAACTTCCCGCTGTGGACGCGCTGACTGCCCATGGATGCCAGCCTTACCGCGCAGTTTCTGGAGGTCGCCTACCCGGTGATCAGCGCCGCCTCGCTTGCCGCCTGCCGCGCCATGGGGGTGGTGGTGATCACCCCGGCGTTCAACCGCCTGGGCCTTACCGGCATGATTCGCGGCTGTGTGGCGGTGGCCATTTCGATCCCGATGTTCTTTCCGGTGTTCGACGCGCTGACCCGAATGCCCGAGCACGGCAGCGTGTTTATCGCCGGGCTGCTGATCAAGGAGTTCCTGATCGGCATCCTCATCGGCCTGTTGTTCGGTATTCCATTCTGGGCCGCGGAAGTGGCGGGGGAGTTGATCGACCTGCAACGTGGCTCGACCATGGCGCAGCTGGTGGACCCGTTGTCATCCGGTGAATCCAGCGTGATGGCGACCTTGCTTACGGTGATGTTGATCACGCTGTTCTTCATGTCCGGCGGCTTTATCCTGATGGTCGACGGCTATTACCACAGCTACCAGTTATGGCCGGTGACTTCATTCACGCCGGTGTTTGCCAGCTCGGCGTTGCTGGCGGTGCTGTCGATTCTCGACCAGATCATGCGCGTCGGCGTGCTGATGGTTTCGCCCTTGCTGATCTCATTGCTGATCACCGACCTGATGCTTGCCTACCTGTCGCGGATGGCGCCGAACCTGCATATGTTCGACTTGTCGCTGCCGGTGAAAAACCTGTTTTTCTCGATCCTGATGGTGATCTACATCGGCTTTTTGATTCCGTTGATGCTCGATCAATTGGCGGAATTTCGCGGCACTGTCGAGTTGCTCAAAACCCTGGCCGGCATGGAGTAGCCCATGGCCGATACCAGCGAAGAAAAATCCCAGCCGGCCACGGACAAGAAGCTCAGGGACGCACGCCAGAAAGGCCAGGTCGCCAAGAGCCAGGACCTGGTGTCGGGCATGGTCATCCTGTTTTGCACGCTGTGCATCTCGATCCTGGCGCCGCGCGCCAAGGCCCAGGTCACGGCGCTGATCGACCTCACCGCGCACATCTACATTGAGCCGTTCGCCACGGTGTGGCCGCGGGTGCTCGACCATGCCGAGCAACTGGTCATCAGCATTACCTTGCCGGTGATGGCGGTGACCACCGGCGTGGTGATCCTGACCAATATCATCACCATGCGCGGCTTTGTGTTCTCGGTGGACCCGATCAAACCCGAGTTCAAGCGCATCAACCCGGCTGAGGGCTTGAAGAAGATTTTTGCCCTGCGCAACCTGGTGGAGTTCATCAAGGGGCTGATCAAGGTGCATGTGCTGGCGATCGCGTTTTATGTGATCGGCAAGCATGCGTTGCAGGCGCTGATGGAGTCTTCACGCTGTGGCGCGGAGTGCATGGAGTCGACGTTTTTCCTGGTGCTCAAGCCGCTGGTGTTCACCGTGTTGTGCGCGTTCATCCTGGTCGGTGCGGTGGACGTGATCATGCAGCGCTGGCTGTTCGGCCGCGACATGAAAATGACCCGCAGCGAAACCAAGCGCGAACGCAAGGACATCGACGGCGACCCGCTGATCAAGAGCGAGCGGCGCCGCCAGCGCAATGAAATGCAGGCGTTGGCGACCAAGCTGGGGTTGGGCAGGGCGTCAATGATGATCGGCACCACCGATGGCTGGGTGATTGGCGTGCGCTATGTGCGTGGTGAGACGCCAGTGCCGGTGATCGTGTGCCGGGCGTCACCGGAGGAGGCGCTGCTGATGTTGCAGGAGGCTTATGACCTGGGGATTCCGCATGCGCCGGACAAGGGCCTGGCCGCTGACATCGCGCGCAAGACCGTGCCCGGTGATCCGGTGCCGGATGCTTCGTTCCAGGCAGTAGCGGACTGGCTGGTCGCGGCACGGTTGATTTAATCGCCGCGCGTACTACGCTTGTCTGGCGCTTTGGTACGGAGGGAGTATCTGCTCAGCAGGAGCTGAAGGTGTATCTGTCACGGGCGATGGACGCAGGCGTCAACCAATCGGGTGGCGCTGCATTGTTCCAAATTTCCCAGGAGATTCACCATGACAGATCAACACCGTGCATTGATCCAAGAGTGGGCCGACAGTTGGTCTACCGCCGACAAAGACCGGTTTCTCGCGATCTTTTCCGAGGCGACCGTCTATGAAGACAAGGCCGCAGGGCAAATCATGCGAGGGCGCCCGGCGCTGGGCGACTTTTTCGACCTGATCAGAAAGGCATTGCCCGATTTCGAGGTTATCCGCGACTTGATCAGCCTTGGCGAGCGCGGCGGGACGATCCAGTGGCATATGACGGGCACCCATGAGGGCGAGCTGTTCGGCTATCCGGCGACTCACCGCAAGATCAATGTCGACGGCACCTGCGTGATCAGGATTGAAGCCAACAAGATTGTCGAATGCACCGATTATTACGACATGAAAACGTTGTACCGCCAGCTGGGTTTCGACACCAACTGAATGCACCCCGCGAACGGGCCCCCATCCGATGGGGGCCTTATCCGACACGCCTCAGGGCTTGTCTACATCGTGATACTCACCGCCATACCCGTCGCCCACGCGCCAGATAATGTCGTGGTTGTCGTTGGTCCATTCCGACGGCTTCAGTGAATACTTGTAGTCCTCCGAATTACGGTTGTTGCCATCGCCGATGTAGTCCGGGTGGTCACGCCGGTGATCGCCGCCCCGAATGCTTGAACGCGCATCCCATTCTTCCTTGCGAAAGTCAAAAATGCTCTGGTCCTGCGGCGCGTCGCGCTGGCCCCAGTCGGACAGGTAAGTCTGCAGCCACACATAGGCTTCATCGCCGTTGGGCTTGAGTAATCCGTCCTGCTTGAAGTCCTGGATCTGGTCCCAGTTCTGCATCGAGATCTTGTGCAGCTTGTGCGACTGGATGGTGCTGAGGATCGCGCCGACAAACGACAGAGCGCCAGAGATCAGGAAACCCACCGGCCCGAGAAACGGAATGATCCGCCCGGTGACGCCAAGGGTCGTCAACACCCCCCCGCCTGCGGCCACCAGGCTGCTGACACCGCCGGCCATCGACAAGGAACCGGAGGCGATTTTGACCGGGTCTTTTTCGCGCACGCCGTCACGCAGGGTGAACGCAGCCTGGACCACACTGATCACACCACCCGCGACGTCGGTGGCCATGCCGATGACCTTGATCGCGCTGCTGGCGAACTTGGCGCCAAAGCCGGCACCGGCCACGCCGCCACGGCTGGCGATGCCTTTTTCTATGCCTTCCTGAACCTTCTTCGCGCCTTCGTCGCTCCAGCCGCCGCTGTTGAGCGCCTTGCCCACGTCCTTGCCGTCGTCCATGGCCTGGTCGACGATCTCGAAGTACTTCTTCTGCACCGCCTCGGCGTCTTTGGGCAGCGCATGGTAACCCTCACCGGGCTTGGCCCACAGGTCGGGCAGGGAGCGGTCAAAGCCCATCAGTTTGTAGGCGTTGGTGCCACGCAGCTTGTCGTACACCTTGAGGCCAAGCGTGGCGAAGTGGGAGCCGGTGCCGAGAAAGCCGAGAAAATCGTTGGCGATTCCCAGGCGTTTCATCGGTGTGTCGGCCAGCTTGCCGCCCTGGCCCGCCAGTTGGTAGACGATACGGCCCATGCCGATGGCGCCGCCGACCGAACCCAGTACGCCGTTGTCCTTGAGGAAGCTCAGGTTCTTCACAAAGGCGCTGCGGTTCTCGTCGCTGAGGCCGGGCATGATCTCTTTGCTTACCGCGTGGTCGATATCGCTGAAGCTGATCACGCCGTTTTTCTGCCAGGTGTCGCCCAACGAAATCATGGCCTTGCCGAAGTCGGCGGCGGCGCCTTTGTCCTTGAGCAGTTGGTCGACAAACTTGGAATACACCCCCAGCGCCTGGCGCGGCAGGCCGTCGGCGCCGCCCTTGAGCATCGACAAGATCGCCAGGGTGTTGTCCGTGGTGGCCAGGGCGGTGTTGTCGTCGCTGATTTTGCTCGGGTCGTCCATCAGCTTTTCAACGGCGTCGGTGTAGCCGTCGATCTGCAGGTTTTGCAGGAAATTGTCGGCCTTGGCCGGGTCCATGTCGGCCAGCGCGGTGTAGGCGGTCTGGATTTCCTGGGTGGCCAGTTCGGTCTTGCCGCCGTCCTGCAGGGCTTTGATGTACTGGGTGAAGTTTTCCGAGGAGGTGCTGTCGAGCAACTTCTGGTGAACCTCATCGACCTTGGCCTGGCCGCCGTCGACTTTGCCCAATGCTGCGTCGTGATTGGCCTTGATGTCGGCCTGGATGGTCGAGTCGCCGAGCAGTTCGCTGATGGTCTTGTCGATCGACTGCGTGTCGAAGATGTTGTCGCGTACATCCCGCGAGGTCACGTCGATAGGCGTGGTGGCAATGCCCTGGTTGCCGAAGCCATGTTCGGGAATGATCGACATGCCGTTGTCTGCCATGCTCTTGGCTTCCACGGCGCGCAGGAACTTGGCGCGCGGGTCGTCCTTGCCGATGCTGCCGTCCTTGACCCCGGCACGGTAGCTGTCCACCAGGGTTTTCATCGACAGGTCCTGCACCGACAGCGGGTTGCCGCTTTCGTCTTTTTCGGTGGTGGTGAGGCTGTCGACGGAGACGTCCTTGAGCGGCGGCAGGCCGTTACTGGCGCGCAAGGCGTCGACGTCGGTGGTTTGCTGGGCGATATCGGTGCGGTAGCTGGAAATCTGCTCGAACATCTGCGGGTTGCTGTCTTCGCTGACGACGATTTTCTCTTCGCTGCCGCCGGGCTTGTGCTGGGTGAAGGCGATCAGGCCGGGGCCGTAATCACCGACGCCGCCGACGCTCATGATGTCTTCGGTAGAGGCCAGGTAATCGTCCGGCCCGGCCAGGCTGTAGCCGTCGCCCTTGGCCTTCTCGATACCGGCCAGGGTCTGGCCTTTGGTGGTGTAGGCGGCGAAGGCCTCGGGAGTGATGTCTTTGGACACCACCAGCAGTTTGCCGTCGGCCTGGTTGACCACGAGGATGCCGTCCAGCGGCGCGTCGACTTTGCTGATGTCGCCCAGTGTGAGGCTGGCCTCATCTTTGCGCAGCAGTGCCTGGCCGGGCAGGGACTGGGCATTCTTGATGTAGTCGAAGGCCTGGGAACCTTCACTGGCGTGCACCGCATGCAGGAACTGATAGAACGAGCTGCCGGCGTTGGGGTTGGGGTTGTTGAGGTCGGCGCCGGGCTGCGGCAGGGCGGCCTCGGACTGGCTGATCATGTATTTTTTGCCTTGATGTTCGAACAGGATCACCGCGGATTTCGGGTCTTCGGATACCACGTTGAGCTGGCTGAAATCCAGGTCGCCGGGCAGGCTGGTGACTTCTTCATACCCCTTGGCCTTGCCGTCGGCGAGGGCCTCTTTGGTCACGCCTGCGCTGTTGTAGCTGGCGAAGGCTTGAGGGGTGAGTGTCTCGGAAATCACCAGGGTCTGGCCGTTTTCCAGGGCGACCTTGACCACGCCGTCTTTGGCTTGGCCCACCGATTTGATAGCGGCCAGGCGCACGCCGGGGTCGTCTTCACGCAGCAGTTGCTGGTCGGGGTTGCTCAGGGCTTCACGGATTGCTTTGCCGGCGGGGGTGTCTTGGGTGTCGGCGAGGGTGTGCAGCAGGTCATACAGTGGGGTGCCTGCGTCTGGCCCGCCCTGGTTGACGGGGGCTATCGCGTGGCCGAAGTGCAGGCCCTTGAGGGTGTCGAAGCCTTCCTGGACTTGTTCGGCGGCTTCGCGGGTGATCTTGAATCTGTTGCCGTCTTGTTCGAAATAGATCACCCCGGTGTCTTTGTCTTCGGACACGACCTTGAGCGTGTCGATATCGAGCTTGGCGGGCAGGGCGGTGACTTCCTTGTAGTCGTCAGGTTTGATCTGGCTGGCGGGTTTCAGGGGGGTGTCGGTGTGTGCGGCGAGTACCTTGGGTTTGAAGGTTTTATCGCCCGGCCCGGCGGCTGCCAGGGTTTTGGCCTGGTTGAGCAGGGCATTGAAGATACGCTCGGGGGCTTTGGGTTCGCCGGCGCGGGGGGAGGTTGTGGTGTCGGGGCTGGCCTTTGGTGGTGTAGGCGGCGAAGGCCTCGGGAGTGATGTCTTTGGACACCACCAGCAGTTTGCCGTCGGCCTGGTTGACCACGAGGATGCCGTCCAGCGGCGCGTCGACTTTGCTGATGTCG